>JAUSMA010000033.1 GCA_030645475.1 Nitrospirota bacterium | reverse complement strand
GATCGTCGCACTGATTCAAATCTTGAGCGTCTACCCGCCGGGGACGGTCGTCGAACTCTCCGACAAATCCATCGGGCTGGTCATCAGCATCAACCTGCAGGCCCGCATGCGCCCGCTGGTCATCATGTACGATCCAACGGTCGATCAGGCCAATCCAAATATTGCCAATCTCAGCCACGACAGCAGCCGTTCGATCGTACGGAGTATCCCGAGAAATGAGCTGTCTCACGAGGTATCCGACTATCTCAACCTGAGCCGGTGGACAGGCTATTTCATCAACTCCTCCCGCGAGGCCTTGCAGGAACAACAGGCGGCCTAGCGAGTCATCTGGCGTTGCAAAGTACTCCTGTGTTATGTCAACGGCCATGCCGACACCGCGACTCTTGCTCCTCATCCCTCCGCTCACGCAACTGAATACGCCCTACCCCTCCACGGCTTACCTTACCGGCTTTCTCCGTGGTCGCGGGATTGAAACCTCCCAGGCCGATCTCGGTATCGAAATGGTGCTCAAGATCTTCAGCCGATCGGGACTCCAGGCTGTGTTCGAACAAATACGCGGATGCGAAGATGAGTTACCCGGTGAAGCCAGACAGATGCTTGCGGTCGAGCCGGCCTATCTGCATACCATCGAGCCGGTCATCGAATTTCTCCAAGGACGCAATCCCTCATTAGCGCTGCTCCTTGCCCGGCCAGGATTCCTGCCACAAGGCCCCCGCTTTGCCGGCCATCGAGGACGATCCGCGTCAGTCCATGCCCTGTCGGAACAGGACCGCGCCAAACGGTTCGCCACCCTCTATCTTGAAGACCTGGCCGATTTGATCCGGGCGACCGTCTCGCCCCATTTTGCCCTGAGCCGCTATGCGGAGCATATCGCCCGATCCGCCTCGTCGTTTGAGACCATCATCGAAGCCGTCGCGGTCCCTCCGACCTTGACGGATCAATTCATGCTCGAGTCCCTCTGGGCGCATCTCGACCACCACAAGCCCTCTCTTGTGGCGCTCACCGTGCCCTTTCCGGGAAACCTCTATGGCGCGTTTCGTATCGCCCACTCGATCAAGCAACGACGGCCCGACATCACCATTGCTTTTGGAGGCGGCTATGCCAACACAGAGCTTCGCCGTCTGTCCGATCCACGCCTGTTCGACTATGTCGATTTCGTCACGCTCGATGACGGGGAACGGCCCCTGCTGTCGTTGATCGAACATCTGGCAGGAGCCAGGTCTCGTACCAACCTCTGCCGGACGTTCTATCGAGAGAAGGATCGAGTGGTCTTCGCAAATGAGATCTCAGATCGGGAGTTCAGCATGGGTGAGGTTGGTTGCCCGACGTATAGCGGCCTGAACCTGGGTCGTTATCTCACCATTTTAGACAGCACCAATCCCATGCATCGCCTCTGGTCGGAAGGCCATTGGAATAAATTGACGGTCGCCCACGGCTGTTACTGGAAGCAATGTACCTTCTGCGACGTCGGGCTCAACTATATCAGCCGCTACGAGATGACACCGACCGATCGGCTCATCCAACAGATCGAACAATTGATCGCCGAAACAGGCCGCCGGGGGTTCCATTTTGTCGACGAAGCGGCGCCTCCCGCTGCGCTGAAGGCCCTCGCCTTGGCCTTGCTCGAACGGGGCATCACCATTTCCTGGTGGGGCAATATCCGTTTTGAAGAAGCATTTTCACCGGACCTCTGCCGTCTCCTGGCTGCCTCCGGTTGCATTGCGGTGACGGCAGGACTCGAAGCCGCCTCCGACCGGTTGCTGGAGAAGATCAAGAAAGGGATTACTGTCGATCAGACGGCGCTTGTCGCAGCCGCCTTCAAAGATGCGGGCATCCTGATCCATGCCTATCTCATGTACGGCTGCCCCTCCGAGACTGTCCAAGAAACCGTAGACTCGCTGGAGCGAGTCCGTCAATTGGTCGCGGCAGACCTCATGCAATCCGCCTTCTGGCATCGGTTCACCGCGACGGCTCACAGTCCGATTGGACTCAAACCAGCTGCCCATGGTCTGCGTATCCTCGGACCGAAGTTTCAGGGTTTCGCGGAAAATGACCTTCAGCATGAGGATCGAGAGGGCAAGACGCCAGACTGGCTCGGTGAAGGACTGCGGCGATCGATGCTGAATTACTTGGAAGGAAAAGGCCTTGCTCTTGATGTCCGCCAATGGTTCGACCATGCCACACCTAAGCCACGCGTCTCCTCCACGTGGGTGCAGCGTCTCCTCAAGAGCCGAGTTGTTGAAGATGATCCAGGAGCAGAGCGGCGGTTCGTTTGGCTAGGCGGGCAACCAGTCTGTGAGTCGGTCGGAAGAAGAACGAAACTCATTCTGCCGGGACGGACCAGCGATCACGCCGTGACGCTCCCCCTGCAGCAGGCCCAGTGGCTGGACGATCTGATTCAGCGATCAACACCTCACAGCGCCCCCTCATCTCCCTATCCCCTCCTCCGGGACACGAAGGCAACCTTTCCAGGAACCGCAAAGGATTTCGAGACCTTCCTGAGCAGTACCTCATGGAAGAAGGTTCGATCCGCTGGGTTGCTGCTGGTCTAAGACCGAGCCTGACAGCGCTCCAAAGGGACATAGACAAAGAGCGGGAGAAGCCTCAGGCCTCTCCCGCTCTTCGATCCTACTTACTTCCTGCTTACTTGTTCGGCTGTGGCGTATAACGCAGATAGGGCTTTACGGTCTTGAAGCCCTTGGGGAACAGCGTCTTCGCCTCAGCATCGTTCACAGCCGGGGTGATGATGCAATCTTCGCCGTCCTTCCAGTTGGCTGGCGTGGCGACTTTGAACTTCGAGGTCAACTGGAGCGAATCGATCACTCGCATCAACTCATCAAAATTCCGGCCACATGAAGCTGGATAGGTCAAGGTAAGCTTGACCTTTCTATCCGGCCCAACGATGAAGACTGAACGGACGGTCATGTTATCCAGCGCATTGGGGTGGATCATGTCGTAGAGCGTCGCGACCTTCTTATCCGGATCCGCAATGATGGGATAGTTCATCGTGGTGTGCTGCGTCTCATTGATATCGTTGATCCAGCCCTTGTGGGAATCCAGGGGATCGACGCTCACCGCGATGACTTTTACGCCGCGCTTCTTGAACTCGGGCGTAATCTTGGCCACGGTTCCCAACTCGGTGGTGCAAACCGGGGTATAGTCCTTCGGATGCGAGAAGAGAATCCCCCACCCGCCGCCCAGCCACTCATGAAAGTTAATGGTCCCTTCGGTGGTCTCTGCCGTAAAATTCGGTGCCTCATCGCCTAATCGAATTGCCATGATATCCTCCGTGGTTACACAAAACGCCGGCCGACTCACAGAACGGCTCTACGATACTGTCTCTCAAAGATCAAGTGCAAGGGGGAGCAACGGCTTACTGTCCAGCCGTGATATTCAATCGACTTCTGACCCTGTCGTGATCCGAGGCCGCCAGATCGACTTCAGTCAAGAACACACGTTCGACGGCAAGCTTCCCCTCACCGGTAAACTGTCCGCGTAACTGATCGGCCCGTTGTTGCGCTAAGGCTCGAAGATCCGAGTCAGAAACCGCGATGGCCGCAACAAGCTGCTGCCGCATGTCATCGATTGTCGGCGGCTTCAGCGCAGGGTCAGTGGCCATAGCCGGCGCAGGGACCGGCTGCTGGCTGCGCTGCTGATCGTACAGGTCCTTGATCAATCGTTCCTCTTCAAGCATCGGCAGGTCCGCATCCTTTGAGGTGCCTTTCCCCTGCCGCCATCTCGCGAGCAACTGCGCCTTAAGTTTCTGAAGACCGAGTTCTTTTCGATCTCGAACTGGATCGGCCGTACCAGTGATCTCCAGACGCAAACCAGGCCGTTCCTCAAGCCCCTTCGTAATGGCTTCGACTTTCTTGAGTTCTGCCGGAAGCGGCACGGCAGCACCAGAGTCAAACTCGAAATATTGCAGCTCTTCAGCGTCGCCACCACCTGGAATCAGTTTTCCCATGAGCGCAAACGGAGAGGTCACCAGCTTGCCCAGGATATTCAGCAAGGTTGAAACCACCACCTTGCCGTACTTGAAGTCGGGGTCTTTGAGATCGCCGCGAATCGGCAGATCGATCTCGATCCGCCCCTTGCGATCCTTCAGCAGTGCGACCGCGAAGGGCACAGGCAGCGAGGTGGCATCAGGACTCTCAACCTTCTCCCCAAACGTCAGTTGATCGATCAAGACCTTGTTCTCGGCTTCAAGTTGTTGTTGAGAAACCTTATATTTTAAATCGAGTGAGAGCTTCCCCTTGGACAATCCATACCCCACATACTTACCGCTGTAGGGACTCTCCGCGGTCAAGTCCATCCCTCCAAGCGTTACCGTGAGATCCGTCATGGCGTTCTCGATCAATGGGTTGATGGTCCCGACGATCTTCAACGGTGCAACCCTGTCCACGTTGGCGGCTAATTCCACATCGGCTTTGGCGAGCTGTTTCGACGATAAGCCTTTGATCGTGCCAGTGAGATCGTACAGCCCGGTTTGGACCGTCGGCGTCATCGATTCGTCTCGAAAGCTGACAGCCCCCTTCAACAGCTTCACCGTCTTGATGGCAATCGATGGAGAGGGGCCTTTCTTCGTCCTCGCCGGCTCGGCCTCCGGCGCAGAGGGAGGAGTGGCCGCATCGGCCTGCGGAAGCAACGCCTTCAGATTGAGCTGCCCATCGGGCAGAACAGCCAAGTGAATCATCGGCTGCTCGAGTCCCACCTCCTCGATGCTGACCATGGTGGGATCAACCGCTAGCGCAAGCTGCCTCAGGTGGAACTGCTTCCAGGATACAACTGGCGAACCCTGATCGCGGTCGGCAATGGCCAACGCTTTCACGCCGAGGTTCCCGCGGAATGTCATCAAGGGCGCCTTCGGATGCTCCACGGCCAGATGAATCTGTCCGTCCAGATCGATCGCCCCGGAATCTACCGCAACGCGTGCGAACTGCTCGACATAGGGCTGAAAGGGCTGGAGCTCAATATTCTTGAGGGCCAGGGATAGATCGAGCTGGAAGGGCTTCACAATAATCTGTCCATCGACCGCCACCTTACCCGTGTCATTGAGCAGATGCTCCAGAGTCAGAGGAATGGGCTTCGTGATCGGAAACTCAAAGTCATGGGTCTTGGCCGAGAGACCGGTTACGTTCACGCGCACCGGCAGCGTGAGCGAACGATCCTCAAAATGAATGGAATGGTTGGTCACCCCCACCTCCTTGATGGATAGCGACCAGGGCTTCTCATCGACGGCTTGAGACGCAGGGGTCTTGGCCCGAGGAGTCGCAGTCGGGGGCGTGGACGAATCGCTCGTCACCGGAGTAAAGAGCGATTGCAGATTGATCGACCCATCGGGATTCCGCCAGGCTCGGTCCGAGCCGTTGGCCATCGCGATGCGGGAGATCGTTACTGTTCGCGCACAAAGATCGAGATGAATGCCGTCGAGATCCAGCGAGGGAATCATAATCACTGGGTCAGCATCGCCCTTCTCGACAAGGAGGATGTCTCGGACATGTACCGTGGTATCGGATAGCACCAGCGTGACAGGAGAAGTCCCCGTATCGAACAGGTACTGACCCTTCGCCTCGATCGTGCCACTGGGAATATCAAAGTTGAACTGGTCCTGCACATGCTGGAAGAAGGTCGGAATCTTCACCCCGACCAGCGAAACGGTCCCCTCGGAGCGAATCGGCTCAAGAGACACCGTTCCTTTCCAATCCAGGATTTGCCCTGTTCCCAACTCGGCCATAAAGGCATAGGTATTGTCCCCGCCCGGCTTGGTATGAAAATTCTTCAAGACAATGCCGAGGGGCAAGATCTCCATCGAGACCGGCTTCTCCTTCGACTCATCGTAAAACTCCACGATCCCCTGCGCGATTTCAAGATGGCCAATCTGCACGGCGGGAATGGCAGAGGGGGCAGTTGAATCCTTCGTTGCCGGTGCAGCCCCTGGCCCATTGGCCGGAGGGACCAGTTCCGTCAAATTCAAGCGACCCTCTTTAGACACTCGTGCAGAGACATACGGCACGGTGAGGCGAATGGTATCGAACACATAGGCCTGGCGGATGAGGGAGCTGATCTCGAAGTTAACGAAGAACTCCTCGAACCCCAGCAAGGCGGATTGATCCGGCTCTCGAACTTCGAAGCCCGTTACTCGAATCGACAGCGCAAAGGGATTGAGCTCCACCTCCTTCACCAGCACTGGACGGTGAAGCGTCTCGGCAAGAGTAGGGATGGCATATGCCTTGATGAGGTAAGGAAGGAGAAAAAATCCAACCAGCGTGTAGCAAAGCACCAAGCCCAGGGCAAGGATCGCAAGACGGGAAGGACGAAACAGCCAACGCATGAGTAGGAAACCCTATGGTGCGCCCGGTTGGGATCGAACCAACGACCCTCAGCTTAGAAGGCTGATGCTCTATCCAACTGAGCTACGGGCGCACACTATTTATCAATCACTTACGTGAAGAGTAGTTAGCAACGGTCTCGGCTAGTGTTCCCGGCGTGTTCTCTTGGAGGTATTTGTGAACCTTTTGAGCTGCTTGCGTCAAGTCCCGATCACGCGAGAGATTATACCGGCCTGGAATCTAAATTCCCACATGTCTGCGCATCAGCCAGGCAGAACTGACTTCACATGCTCTGTTAGCACAGAAACTGTCCGGAAAGGAAATGACCCTAGCCACCCCCTCCGTCACTCGTTACCGAGGACGAGATAGCCGCGTCCAAGACTGCCACGGCAAACCAGCAGGTGAAGGAAGCCTCACAAAGAAAGGCCTAATCTTGCATCCGGGATCTACCCTATCAAATGAAGCAGGGTGCGAGCGATTATTTACGCAGATGAACGCCTCTCCATCATTGATCCAACTCATACCCATGTTATACTTGACCGCGATACGTTGCATATCCCGACCGACCTAACCGGGAAAGGTAGATGATGTTCATCACGACCATGTTTCCTTGCCGAGCTCTTGTGTCCCTCCTCCTCAGCCTGCTGATGCTCGCGACCACGGCATGCGACACCCTGGACGCACTCACAGAAAGCACAAAAGAGAAGATGCTTGAGAACAAGGAAGCGCTGATCGGCAGCCTCGCCGGCGGCACAGCAGGCGCGACGATTGGTGGCCTGGCCGGGAAGAAAAAAGGAGCCATCATCGGGGGGACGGTCGGCCTCGTATCCGGTGGGTTGATTGGAAACTACTACGCCAAACGAGAGCGCGATCGGACTCAAACGACGGCCTCCGTTGGGTATCGCCCCGAACAAGGCAACATTCTGACGATCAGCGACGCACTGGCATCGCCTTCTGTTGTCAAACAGGGGGACTCCGTAAAGATCAATGCCAAGTACACCATCCTCAGACCAGACGAAAGCAAGGCGACCATCAAGGAAACACGTGAGATCCGTTACAACGGAACAGTTGTGGACACACAAAAAGCTGAAATTCAGCTGGAGCAGGGCGTGCAGAACATTACCTGGGAATATCCCATCTCCCGTGAAGCCAAATCCGGCAACTACCAAGTCTTAACCACCGTCGCCATTGATGACAAAAACGCTGCAGCCACAGCCACGTTTTCGATTAAATAAGTCTGTCGGTCGTTGCGCCACCGCATCTCAGCAGGTCATCCTGTGACGCAGTGGCTCCCGGCCTCAGTTTGGTTATGCCTGCTACTGCAGACTGGTGCAGTCGTTCAATCTATACCGAGCGGGTGGGCCGCCTCACCGACTCAACCGGGGCCACCGCCTTCTTCACCTCCCCTCCTCCGTATCGAAGCCGGTCGGCACACCAGCAGCATTCTGCGAATCAGCACTGACGAACAAAACCGCTACTTAGCGACTGTCTCCCTCGACAAGACGGTACGCATCTGGGGGCTGCCAAAACTTGAACTTCAATCCGTCCTCCGTCCACCGATCGGCAATGGAATAAAAGGCACCTTGTATGCCGTTGCCATATCCCCCAATGGGCTCACCATTGCTTGTGGAGGTGTGGAGGGAGAAGTTCTGATATTTGATCGGGAAACAGGGCGTCTGACCAATCGATTGCAGGGCTTTCCCAACATCATTAACCATCTAGCCTACTCACGGGACGGTCGGTGGCTCGTGATCGCGCTAGGAGGCCAACAGGGTATCCGGCTCTACGACACCAAGACCTACACCCAGGTCGATCAGGACTCCGCCTATGCGGCGGCGAGCCATTATGCAGAGTTCAGCCATGACGGACGATTGATCACCGTATCGGATGATGGCCATCTTCGTCTCTACGAGTTAGGCGCAACCAGCACGTCACCGCTCATGCTCATCGGCAAACGAAAGCTAGCCGGCGACCGCCCTCGTTCTGCCAGCTTCTCCCCTGACGGCAACACATTGGCGGTGGGGTTTGTAGACCATCCACGAGTGGATCTGGTATCGGGGAAGGACCTCACCGCGCTGACCTCCCTACCCACGTCCAAAGTGGACGAAGATCAGTATTTCATATCCGTCGCATGGTCCGGCGATGGGCAAAGTCTCTATGCGGCAGGGAGTTATCAAGAACGTGGCAAGACCGGGCACGCACGCGGCACGACCTTCATCCGCCGGTGGGCGATCGGTGCAAACAGAACGTTCCAAGACTATCCCGTGGCAGAAGGCTCCATTGAGCAATTACTTTCCCTGAAAAATGGGGATGTGATCTTCGCCTCGCACGATCCTGCGTTGGGTGCCATCGACAGCTCCGGCATTCGCACTCAATATCTCGGCCGTCCTATTCCGGACTTTCGCGGCATGGGTGAAGATTTCATGATCTCGGAAGATGCCGCAATCGTGAAGTTTGCCTACAACCGCGGCAAATCGTTTACCCTGTTTTCGCTCCCTGCCAGATCCTTCACGCAAGATCCCCCTCCAGGCCTTGTATTGCATGGTCCAGACCGGGGAGAGCCCACCTTCACGATGTTCGGTCTGCTCGGAGACGACAAGAAAGATCTCCGGATCACAGACTGGCATGACTCACCGACGCCTCGACTAAACGGCCGACCGCTCCCCCTCCAGCCAGGGGAACTCTCTCGCAGTCTTGCCATCGCACCGGACCAGGACAGCTTTCTGCTCGGCACGGAATCCAAGCTACGGCTCTTCGCACGTGACGGGACCCCACGGTGGCACATTTCCGTTCCCGGCATTGCCTGGAACGTGACCATTTCAAAAAACGGCCGCCTGGCGGTCGCCGCACTAGGAGACGGCACGGTCCGATGGTTTCGCCTCCAGGATGGTCAGGAATTACTGGCGCTCTACCCCCATACAGATCGGAAACGTTGGATCGTCTGGACCCCCAAGGGCTACTTCGACGCCGAGACAGATGCGGAAGCACTCATCGGGTGGCATCTGAATCGCGGCAGCAACCGCGAAGCCGAGTTCTACGACGCCTCGCACTTCTTTGAGCAGTTCTACCACCCGGAACTCGTGGCACGAGTGCTCCGCACGACAGAAGCCGATACGGCCGCGCTCCAATATTTCGGCCAACAGGAACGAGTCAACTTGGCCGTCGGATTTACCTCTCCGCCGACGGCCTCCATCACGGCTCCTACGCTGAATGCCCAGTTGAACCAAGAAGAGATCGACGTGACCGTGACCGCTGAGGATCAAGGAGGAGGGATCGGCGAGATACGCCTCTACCACAACGACAAGCTCGTCGGAACCGATACTCGCGGGGTCGCCGTGACGGCGGATACCGCTGTACGGAAGCAACGAACCCTCCCGTTTCATATCCGCCTCGTTCAGGGAGAGAACAGCCTGAGAGCCGTGGCCATCAGCACGGCCAGGATCGAAGGGAAATCGGTCGAGCTGCGAATGACCTTTCACGGGCCGCAGAAACAAGCCGTCCTGCATCTCATTGCGGTCGGTATCAATCAGTATCAGAACTCTGCGTTGAATCTCAATTTCGCCCAACCTGATGCCGCGGGCATTCTGAAGTTTTTCTCTGCATCATCATCCAGTCTGTTTCGAACCGTCAAAATCACCGAGCTATTCAACAACGGTGCAACCAAGACCGAGTTACTCACGAAGCTCCAGAGCTTGAAAGGCACGGCTCCGGAAGACGTCGTCATCGTATATCTTGCCGGGCACGGTGAAAGTGTTGGAGCAGACTGGTACTTCCTTCCACACGAGGTCGTCTATCCGGAACGGCCGGAAGAAATACGGCTGAAGGGTATCTCGTCACAAGAGATTAAAGATCTGGTGATGCAGATCGGAGCCAAGAAGGTGCTCTTGCTCATGGATGCCTGCAAATCGGGATTTGCCCTGCAAGCGTTTTCAGCCAGAGGCGTGGACGAACGCCAGGCCCTGGCTCAGTTGGCGCGGGCCAATGGGGTCCATATCGTGGCCGCATCCACAAAAGATCAATTTGCCAGCGAAGTTCAAGAACTCGGACATGGCGTATTCACCTATACCCTGCTCGAAGGGCTCCAAGGACAAGCCGACGGAAGCCCGAAAGATGGCATCGTCACGGTGCGAGAACTCCTCGCCTTTGTGGAAGCCCGCCTGCCTGAACTCAGCCTGAAATTCAAAACCGAACGGCAATATCCGGTCGCCGAATCTCGTGGCATGGATTTCCCCATCGCAGCGATCAAATAGACTGCGGCACGACAAAAAAATCGCCGTATCTGCCAACCAACAAATGCGTGAATGGTATCAATGACAAAGGGGATTGTCCCTGGCTTGGACAATCCCCTTCGTCATACGTACACCGCTATGTTTTATGAGCCTGAGATATGGGTGCGAACCACTGGCGGCATTGATCCCGTCGCCTCAATGATACGGCGACGGATCGGGTAGACTGTGGTTGGTCGGGGCGACAGGATTCGAACCTGCGACATCCTGCTCCCAAAGCAGGCGCGCTACCGAGCTGCGCTACGCCCCGACGCTGGGATTATAATCACATATACTATGCCCTACGGCTGGAGAACCGACAAGTAGGACCACCGTATCAGCCTCACCGCTATATCGTTTAGCGGCCTACCATTGAAACCTTCAAGCGCTCAGACAGAATGCACCAAAGAATCAAGATACGCCTTTGACGGGCCTCCCTTTATACAGGAACACCCGGTGAGAGTCCAGGCTACAGGCCTTCCGGGAAAGACACCGTAGGCTGCAAGGGTCAGGAGAAGCGACTTAGACTTAGCCAGCCATACGCTCTCCTGCCAAACAACCGTGGGCAAAACAGACCTACTAGCTGTTGAGCTCTGCGAACAGAATAGCGTGGGAAATATCAGGAGTACGGATTACTGAAATTGTGCGGCCAGGTCGGCCGGCTTGAAGACACCGCGCTCGGTGATGATGCCGGTGATCAGCTCCGCGGGCGTGACGTCGAAGGCTGGATTGTAGACTGCGACCCCTTGGGGCGCGATAGGGTGACTGCCATGGATGGTGGTGACTTCGAGGGGATTGCGTTGTTCGATGGGAATGTCGTCGCCGGTTTTGGTCTTCAGATCGATCGTGGAATAGGGCGCGGCGACGTAAAAGGGAATCCCGTGGGCCTTCGCTAGCACCGCGACTGAATAGGTCCCGATCTTGTTGGCCACATCCCCGTTCGCGGCAATGCGATCGGCGCCGACGACGCAGAGATGAATCTTCCCTTGGCGCATGAGTGAACCAGCCATGTTGTCGGTGATGAGCGTCACAGGAATCTTGTCCTGCATCAGCTCCCAGGCCGTCAGCCGCGCGCCTTGCAGCACCGGCCTGGTTTCGTCTGCAATAACCTGAATCTTCTTCCCCTGCTCCCAGGCTGCGCGAATGACACCCAATGCCGTACCATAGCCGGCTGTGGCCAGCGCACCGGCATTGCAATGGGTCAGGACCGTTTGGCCGCTCGAGATGAGGGTCGCGCCATGCTGCCCCATGGCTTTACAGAGCGCGATATCTTCATCGAGAATGACTTGCGCTTCTTTCAGCAAGGTCGCTTTGATGGATACAATGGGCTGCGTACCTACCGAGGCGAGCAGGCGCTTCATCCGTTCGATGGCCCAAAACAGATTGACTGCCGTCGGCCTGGTCGCCGCCAGATGATCGCAGATGACGAGCACCTCCTTGGCGAAGGTCTCATAGTCGGATGCGGGGACGGTCTGGGCACCGAGGGCGACTCCCATCGCCGCAGTCACCCCGATCGCCGGAGCGCCTCTGACTTTCAATGTACGAATGGCATCGGCAACGGTCTGATAGTCCCGGCAGTCCAGAAACTCGACGAACTCTGGCAACCGGCTCTGATCGAGCAGCCTGACTGCGCCATCTTTCCATTCAACGGTAGGAACCATGAGGCATCTTGTAGCGGGAACTGGGATGGAGTGCAAGGGGGGGCTAATATCTCTGGCGTCCGCTCCATTCGAGAATCGTGATCATAACCACAATTAAGCAGGCTTGGATGAGGAGCAGCACCGCCTCAGCCGTTCCGGCGTGACGGAGCGCCAACGCCGCCAGCCCGAGGCAAATCGTCATGAGACAGATCATCGCGACACTTGCCTGGCGAGACCCTAACGCACGTTCCAGACGATGGTGGAGATGGTCTTTCCCCACGTAGTCCAGCCATTCTTTGATGGAATGCACTTTCCCCGTCACCACCCGCTCCACGGTGATGTGGATCATGTCGTAGATCAGCACGCCGAAGATGAGGAGCGGATTGCTGAATGAGACGATGGGACTATGATCCGCCCAATTCCCCTTGACGGCCAAACAGGCCAACGTGAACCCGAGGAAGGTTGCCCCTCCGTCTCCCAGGAAAATCACGGCAGGCTTACGCCCCCGAAAATTATAGGGCAGAAACCCGACCCCGGCTCCGATGATGGCGATGGCCAGCCAGCCCACTCCCGGCTGGTTCGTCTCAAATGCCACCGCCCCCATGAATCCGGCAATGAGAATTGCCAGCCCCGTAGCCAAACCATCCATGCCGTCGAAAAAATTGAAGGCGTTCGTGATCCCGACGATCCAGAGCAACGTGAGCAGCACGTTCGCCAGATCCCCGATAGGACCGACCGGAAACAGGGTCAGAACCTTCCCCGTCGAGATGACGATTCCTGCAGCGATCACCTGGGCGACCAATTTTGACGAGGCAGGTAATTCCCAGACGTCGTCGACCACACCCACGATCAATAACAACGATCCGGCGACCAACGTCGCGATCATCCAGTCCGGCAAAATCGAATTCAGCAGCACCGAACCCAGAAAGCCCAGATAGACGGCCACTCCACCGAGTCTGGGAGTCGGGTACACATGGATCTTCCGGTCGGAAGGCTGATCGACCAGCCCCCACTGATGACTGAGATGCACCATGAGCGGCGTCAACGCCCCGGCGCCGAGAAACGCAAAGAGCAGGATATAGAGCCACCGAAGCCCTTCGAAGACGAAGAGCTGACGTACTGTTGGAATGGCCAAGGCCACGATGCCCAGCAAGGCCCCCAGCACAGCAGGCGTCAGCCAACGCCAACTACTACGGACTGCGAACGGCGACGCCTCAACGCCGATGGCTTTCACGAAAGAACCTCGTCCAACGATTGTAAAATCTGCCTGGTCTCGTCGTCTGTGAGATCGGGATAGAGTGGAATCGACAAGGCCGTTCGATCTGCTTCGTCGCTGTTGGGAAAACCGAACTGATCCAGATAGCGGTGGAGCGGTCGAAAGACCGGCTTACGGCATTGAATCCCCTGCTGCTCCAATGTGCTGATCAGGCACATGAGGCCATCGGGATTGGTCCGGAGATGCGGAAGTCTGACCACATAGCGATAATATCCGTGTGTCCTGCCAGGAGGCGCAGTCGGACAGACGGCAGCCTTGGAGGAGAGTGCAATACGATAGGTTGCCGCGAGGATTTGGCGCCGTTCATGAAAGGCCGAGAACCGTCCCAACTGGGACAGCCCAAGCGCAGCTTGCATGTCGGTCAGTTTCACATTAAAAGAGGAGGGGTTCAATGTCGGTGCGCCGTCATATTCGCGCAGCGACCGGACTCGTTCGAGATCCCCCTTCACATTCGACAGCACCATCCCACCTTCTCCGGCGCACAGCAGCTTCGTTGCGTAGAAGGAGCAGACCGTCAGCCGCCCGACAGTCCCGACAGGCCGACCCTGTTCCGTGCCCCCCAGCGTCTGCGCACAATCTTCAATCAACGGAATCCCGATCTGCTCAAGTGCGGTCAGATCGGCCGGCAGGCCGAACAGATGCGGAACGATGATCGCGCGAGTCTTCTTGGTCACCGCCTGGCAGGCGGCGAGCGGATCGATATTGAACGTATCCAGATCGATATCGACGAGCCGGGCCTGGGCCCCAACCCGTTGCGTCGCAAGCCATGGCGCCTGGCAAACATAACTCGGCATGATGACTTCGTCGCCGGCTCCGACATCAAGCGCCCGCAGCGCCAACTCAAGCGCCGCAGTCCCGGAACTGACCGCCACCCCACCCCGCACCCCTACGAACGATGCCATGTCGCGCTCGAATCGCTCGACCCAAGGCCCTTGGGCAATCTGCCCTGAACGCAGCACCTCAGCCGTTGCGCGCAGGTCTTCTTCGTCGATGGCAGGCCGTGAATGGGGAATGATAGTCGCCACAGTGGTCATACGCCGATATTAATAAACAATCGCAGCGGAACAAAGCCTTCTGCGTTTTTCACCCGACCCTGAATGCCACGGAAATGCGCCCCGGCTCGAATCACATCCACGATACTCAGGCCTTCGATGTTGGTCTTTTTCACCTGCGAGCCATGAGCCTCGATCGATTTCACCTTTTCCTCGACCACCTGATCGATATCGACAAAGACGGTCGGAGAGAAATTCTGGGTGGTCGGCCCTTCGTAGAACAGCACGTTCTTGGTATAGCGGGTCGCGGTGATCGTACTCATCGCCAGATGCCGATGGTCCTGATGGGTATCGTCGTGATAATGCGAGAAAATAAAATGCGGCTGCACGTCCTCCACCACCTGCTCGATCTTCTGAATCACGTCCAGCCCCATCGGCACTGCCGTGTCCTTGTATCCGCCCCAAAAAATCTTTTCGACGCCCAATTGTTTCGCCGATCGTGCCTGCTCGCGTTTGCGTATGCTGCTTGATCCACCCTTGTCGCCGGCGGTCATCACGAGGAGAAAGATACGATGTCCCTTTTGCGCATACTTGAGCAACGTCCCCCCGCACCCAGCCTCGATATCGTCCGGATGCGCGCCAATGGCCAGAATCCGCATCGGCACTCTACGCTCAGTTGCCATCCCATCCTCCTCGATTACCAGGATGCTGAAACAGTCCGCCAGCTTCGTTCTCGCCTCGAACGCATCCTCAACGTAGCCCTGAGGCTACGCCTCCGGTGCGTTCGTCGGCTGCGGCCTTGCTAGACAGCCTGTTTGAGCATCCTGCATGACTATACCGATCTCACCACTCGCAACCATTCCATTGTTCGATGTACATCGTGCCACAACACTTTCTCCGCCGACTTTTACAGCTTTGTCACCGCATTTACATTCTGCCCCACCCGCGCTTCACGCAATCGCGTCAGCGCCTCCGGCCCGCAACAACACAATAGATCGATCGCCGACATCGCCGGCATAAACGGTTCGTAGACTTGCCGATACATCGGATGCTGGAACCGTTGCATTTCTAACGTCAGCCCGGACGATTCAAACCGAGGCACGTCCAGATACACATCCCCGCCGGGGCCCGACAGATAGCCCGATGCGCCAACGGCGCGGCACAGATCGATCAATCGATCGGTGGGCTCTTCGCACGCCTCCCACTCCGACGCGCACCGAACGGGCGTCGTAATCCCGAAGGCCTCAAGCAACCAGCGGATGACCGCGAGATTCACGTCATGCAACCGTTCCCATGGGGCCTCATAGAGGCTGCGCAACTCCGGCAGATAGCGGTCACGAAACGGAGCCTTCGCATAATGGATCTCGAGCGCCCGCAGATGTTGAGCCCGCCAGTTCACCGTCTGATTGATTCGCACATCCTTCACCAATTGACCGAAGCGATGGATCACCGGCACCGTAATCCATTGGCAACCGTCCGCCGTTCTGATCCGATTACGATTCTGCCATTCATTCTTTTTGAACTGCACCGTGTCTAACGCGATAAATAGGTCCGCCTGATCGATCTTGTCCAGATACCCCAGCCAGGGCAGGAACTGCGGTTGATGAATGGTGACGCGCATGAGCGAGCTTTCAGCCATCAGCCTTCAGGTTTCAGCTTCGGAGGTGAAATCATGTTTGAGCTGAACGCTGACGGCTGAGAGCTGACAGCGTTCGGTTCATGAATCGGTCCCACAAAGATCGGGTTACTCAACAATTCTCCGCTGCCGGTGATTTCTACACGATAGGTCATCCGCTCTCTTGTCGGCATGGAGTTGTCTGGCCAATCGACGAGAAACGGCGTCTCGCCTGCCAATTGCGCCACGACCTGCCCGGAACGAATCAGCCGCACCTTCACCGGATGGCGCCCATGATCGGCCGCAGAAATCGAAAGGCGAACCATCAGATTGCGAGCGCCGACTGGATCCAGCCGATCGCCCATCGATGCCGATCTGGTTCCGCCCTGGCAGAGCACTCGAAACTCATCCAACCGAAGCTGGACATGGTGGTCTCCCTCACCCACTGCGTACGCGCGACCTGACCCAAGCGCCTCCAGCACCGCGGGCATCGTTCGTTCTTTGACCAAAAGCACCGTGACTACACGATTCAGATCCTTCCCGGCATCCTTCAATCCATGAAACGCCAACTCCCCGATCAACACCGGAACCGGCCGCTGCTCATCTGCCGGCAATTGAAGCAACCGATCCCAGAGTTCACCAGGCTTGTTGATGGTTCGCTCATCCTGATAGAGCCCGCCGAAACCGGCATACCCGGTCGTCTGCAGCAACGATTCCGGGTGAGCCTCCGTCTTGACGGTAACCCTTCCCAGTGGCCCGAATCCATATTCATGAAAGTCTCGCGCTTCCGTCATCGACCAAAACGACAGTCCGCCCTTGTCCTTCACATCATCGATGAGAGCCTGATAGGGACGATACCCCAGCCCTGCGTCATAGGAACTAAACGCCGGCTGACTCAACGGCCAGGCATTGGCCACCAGAGCCACGGCCAGGACGATCAAAACCACAGAAACTATTCGCCGTGGGGAACGCCGGTCAGCCGCAGGCCGGAAGGGTCTCCAGAGCCAGACGGCGGGAACGACCAACAAGATCGGCGCACCATTCACCGCCCCTCGCCAATCGAAGGTGTAGGATCCAGGGTTCCCACTGGCAGGAAGGGACCGGTAATCCTCCGGCTTGTTCAGGCCGAGCACCAGGAGGTTGCGTTGCGCATTGTGCATCGTCAACGAGCCTGCTGCGAGAGAACCAGTCCAATAGTAATAGGGTGCGACTTCAACACCAGGCACAATGATGAGTTTCGGATGACGGCGCTGCGAAGCCGCGATCTCATCGAGATACCGTTCAATCCCATACTCCAGCACGGAGAGAACACTCACTCGCTGTTTCAGGATACCCCGCAAGGGCCAGAGTCCATACTCATACCGCAGCGAGAAATTATCGGTCAGTATCAGTACATCCAGGCCGAGCTGTTCCGCCCTTGCAGCCAAGGCTTCAACCGTCATATCGCCGGTACTGGCGGTACTATGGACATGGAACGTGGCCAATAGTTGCTGGCGATCATCCGACGCCTCGACATGCCCGACCATGCAGCACAGTACGATCGCCATCAATGGCAACATCAGCCGCCCGACCGCTCTCATCTGTCTCTCTCGCTTACCCATGTATCGTGAGCGCTTCGGCAAAGATGGATTCGATGGCATGGACCATAGAGAGCGATCCATATCGGCTATCCACGCTGCGGCTCGCTGCGACGCCCAACTGCCTGGCCCACTCCGGTCGATCGAGCAACCGGCGTAACGCCTCTGCCAATGCACCGGCATCGCCGGGCGAGACTAGCAGGCCGGTTCGTTCGTGATCGATCACGGCCGGAATACCGCCGACGCGGGAAGCAATCACCGGAAGTCCAGATGCCATGGCTTCAATCAGCGCACGCCCCATCCCTTCATTGAGTGAAGGCAACACAAACAGGTCCATCCCCGCGAGGCAGATATCGACATCGTCCCTATGACCGAGGAGATGCACGGCATCGCGGAGACCGATCGATTCCGCTTGCTGTAACAATGCTTCCCGCCGATCCCCACTCCCGACGATCACGAGATGGAGAGAGGGAACATTCTGCTTCAACAGGGCAACAGCTTCGATCAGATGTTCATGGCCCTTAATATCGGTGAGCCACCCGACCGATCCGACGACCAGCGCATCTGCGGGGCAACCGAACCAGTCCGGCTGTTGTTTCCCTTGGGCCCTCGCTCGTCCGAACTTCTCACGATCGATCCCGCTCGGCACAACAACAAATCGGTCTGCCCTGCCGACGGTACGATCGAGGTGGTCCTGCCGCTCCGCGTCAGTCAATGCGATCAGACGGTCTGTGATCACGCTCAACCCTCGTTCGATCTGAAGAAACAGCCATGACCGGAAGGGACCGAAATGGCCGTAGAACACATGGCCATGCGGCGTATGGACGATGACGGGCACCCTCGCCAACCAGGCTGCCATCCGTCCCAATACGCCGGCCTTCGACGTATGGGTATGAACCAATGCCGGCTGCTCTCGCCGGAAGAGGCCAATCAATTGCCACAAGGTCTGAAGATCTTTTAACGGATGAACGGCTCGCGTCAGGGAAGGCAGCAGCAGCCAACGAACTCCGGCCCGATCGAGCCGCCGGCAATTCTCCTCCGTCGCAGCCTGTCCACCTTGCGCATCCCACGATCCCGGATAGCCAGCCACCACTAGCGGTTCGAACTGCGCAGGATCATGACCGAGGGCCGTCAACATCGTGTTCTGCGCCGACCCACCATAGTCGAGGCGCGTGATCACATGGATCACCTTCCTCGCCCCGGTCATCTGTCCGTCTTTCGAACCAACGGCAAAGAGACGATCCAAATGAGCCGTATGGGCGTCCCAGTTGAAACGCCGCTCCACGACCTCCCGGCCTTTGTTCGAAAGACGCTGCCGCTCACCAGGCTGCTCACGGAAGCGCGTCAGCCATAATCGTAAGGTCTTTGCGAGAGACCCTCCGTCTGTCCCTTCCGTCACCAGCAGCGGATCGACCGTTCTCAATACTTCTGGAATCGCGCCAACTGGCGTCCCCATCACCGGGGTGCCGCAGGCCAGCGCTTCAACCGTGACCAGACCGAACCCTTCGAGCTGCAGCGTCGGCATCACGACCAAGTCGGAGGCCTGGTAATACTTCGCCAACTGTTCCTCCGGCACGAACCCGATCAATTGCACGAAGTCTTGTAGTCCCTTGCTGCGAATCAGCTCCTCCAATCGCTGGCGGAGCGGGCCTTCCCCGCCGATCAGGAGGAGAAGATTCCTCCGCTCCTCCCCGAGAAACGTTATGGCTTCAATCAGGTGTTCCAACCCCATGCGAGGGACCAGATTCCGCACCGTGAACAACACCCTGCGGCTCTCGGAAATTTTCAGCTCTCGCCTGACCTCGCCCCGATCCTCGGCCGGATAGAACATGGCAAGATCGGCTGCACCAGGGACCACCGTAATGTCCTTCGATGCAATGCCATGAGCAGCCATGACTTGCCGTTTCATGAATTCGCTCAAGACCACCACATGATGACAGCGGCGCATCACCATGCGTTCAATCCACCGTCTGGCGCGCGCGCTCAGCTTCCGCCTGACCCGCTCCAATGTCGAAGGTGCCCGCTCCGCCCTCGTGAGATATTCCTCATGCGCCAGCGAATGACAGACGTAGACCCAGCGACCGACCGTGCGATAGCGAGACAAGATCGGACCGAGACCAGCCAATGATTGATGGATGACCCCGACATCGATAGGACCGGTCTGTCCCATCACATCGAAGGCGCGCAGGGAGTTCTGTACCGAAGACCAAACAAAGGCCGGCTCGCTGGTTCTGGTCACGGGATAGCGCCGTTCAATCACGTTGCCGATCGAGCATGTCGCCTCGGCGGACTCGCAGGGAGCCCGCACGATGACGCGCACGTGATGGCCCAGCTTGGCAAGGCCCAACGACTGCTGCCGAAGGACTCGCTCGGCGCCGCCGATTACCCGCTCGATCGTGACCTCTGAGAACAGAACGACGTTCATGCCGCGCCCACTCCCATCGTCTGGTGAGAAACAGGCTGCGCCACCTGCCGATGCCACAGTTCCAACACCATGAGCGCATAAATCTGATCGGTGAAATTCCGTCTCCCGCTCTGATGCTCAGCCAGCAACCACTGCACATAGGAAGGATTGACATAACCTCGACGGCGAATCGCCTCATCGGACAGCAGATCCCGGCTCATCTCGCGAAGATCCTCCCGCAGCCATCGCCCAAGCGGCAGCATAAATCCTCGCTTCGGACCAGAGACAATGCTTCGAGGCAAGAGGTCTCGCAGGGCAGACCTCATGAATCCTTTCAGCTTCCATCCTTGCAGTCTCGTGGCAGCCGGCAAGGAACAGGCAAAGGCCAGCAGATGGTGGTCGCAAAACGGCACTCGAAGTTCGAGTGAATGGGCCATGCTCATCCGATCGCCCATCCGCAATAGATCGTCCGGCAGATACGATTGCAGATCGACACCCATGGCTCGATCAGCCGGCTCATCAGACGGCCATTGATCGAAGAGACTCCCGATATGGCGGAGGAGCGCCGAGCTATCGGCGACGGCCGTACGCAGTCCAGCGGCCAGCAACGGCCCATTCCATCCGGCTGGTTGAAACGTCGTCCAGCGGAGATATTGCTCATGGAGAGGGCGGTTGCCATCAAGCAGAAACCGTTTGATGCGGCCGAGCTCATTGCGGCTCCCTGAGCCATCGGACAGCGACTCCGCGCGAGCGGCGACCCAGGCACGCATTGCCACGGGAAACGCGGCATAACGAGCCGCCGCACGCATCCCGAGATAGCGGGGATACCCGCCGAAGAGTTCATCTCCGCCGATACCGGACAGCGCCACCGTCACGGACTGTCTGGCGACCTCGGACACCAGATAGGTGGGGATGGCGGAAGAGTCGGCAAATGGCTCCCCCATCCCGGCCACGACGCGAGGCAGCAGCGACACCACGTCCGGACGTAACAGGGCTTCCGTATGGTCGGTCCCGAAGTGCGTCGCGAGGAGCCTGGCGGCCTTGAGCTCATTGTACGATTGGTCTTCCGGCGCCTCATACCCGATGGAAAACGTTTTGATCGATCCAGGAATGACCTCACGCATACAGGCCAGGATCGATGCGGAGTCCAGCCCACCGGAGAGAAACAAGCCGAGCGGGACGTCGCTGACCAAGTGGGCCTGTACTGAATCACGGAGCATGCTCAGAAATTGGTCTCGCTGGTCGCCCTGCTGAAACTCAGCCTGGCGAAGAACCTCTTCCTCAGGACGGTAATAGCGCCAGAATTCCAACCGGCCCCGCACAATTTTGAGGGCCTCGCCCGGTCGGAGCTGATAGACCCCTTCCACCATCGTATCGGGGCCCGGCACATAGAGTAGCGACAGGAAATCTGCGATAGCCTGCGGACGAACCCTCCAATCCGGCAGACCTTCCAACAGCGACGGAAGCTCCGACGAAAAGAGTATGCGATGAGCAGCGCCCGCCTGCCCCGGTTGGACGGAGTAGTAGAGCGGTTTGATCCCCAAGCGATCGCGGACCAGCAAGACGAGCTCCCGCTCTCGATCCCAGATGGCATAGGCGAACATGCCTCGCAGCCGATAGACCCCCTCTGGCCCCTCCTCTTCATAGAGATGCACCAGGACTTCGGTGTCACAATCGGACTGAAAGCGATGGCCTTTCCGGATCAACTCCTCGCGAAGTTCGCGATAGTTGTAGATCTCCCCATTTAAGACCGCCCAGACAGAGCCGGTCTCGTTGCGAACCGGTTGATGGCCGCCGCGCGGATCGATGACTCGTAATCGCCGCGCCCCCAGTGAGACGCCTGCGGCAGAATGCATCCCCTCATCGTCAGGCCCACGATGGACCAGACGGGCGAGCATCCGCTCAAGCAGGACCGGATCGTTGTCACCCGCGAGGCCACAAATACCGCACATGAAATGAGGACTCCCATGAAACGTGGCTACCGACTCTTCTCCGTCACGACTCGCTCCCGCCGGTCGTACTCGTCCCGCTCCTTCTGGTGCCGCGGCGAGACCTCCTGAGGCGGCACATCGACCGGCTCATACCGCATATGTTTGGCAGACCCCACCGAAGTGAACATCGAGCGCACCCCGAGTGTGGCCAATGCGCCAAGCAGGCACAGCGCCACCACCAGACCCAGAAACCTGAGTGAGCGTCTCCCTCGGAGACTGAGCCAATGAGATTTACTCATGCCAATCCCTCCCTCCGCCTGGCGATGAGCTCAAATGACGGAGCCCAGACCACACGCCCGCCTGTCACCCTGTAGAGCAACTCCGCACAGGACCAGAACGCGGCCGCACCGATCCGCCACTTGAGGCGGCTCATCCAGGGATTCGCCGGAGTGAGCGGCCCTCGACTCGGAACTGAGTTATGGATCGCAATCGTCTCCAATCCGATCCCCTGCAGCAACGAACGGAGGGCCTCTGGCGAATAGAGAAAGAGGTGAAAGGCCTGATCGTAACGCGACCCGACCCATCGAGCCGGTGTCCGCATCGGGAGGTGAAAGGCCCCGTTGGTCGCTCTGATCACCAGAAGGCCGGATGGTGCCAAGGCGCCCGCGACCTGCCGTAGGACTGTCGCCGGACTCGTGACCGTCTCCAACACGTTCACCAGCGAGATAACATCGAACTGTTCGCACTCACCGATCCGCTCCAAAGAATCGGGAGGCAACAGCGTCACCCCGCGACGAACCGCGCGCGCAGCGGCTCGCTTAGACAACTCCAACCCGTAACAGGTCCATCCAGCCGACTGACAGAGAGAGAGGAACGCGCCATCCCCACAACCGACATCGAGCAGCCGCCCGGGCGGCTTCCGGTACTGGGCAAGACGGCGTGCGACACTCTCGAACACCGGGTCGCGATCCGACGAGGCCTCCATTTCGCCATAGGCCTCGTCGTAGTCTTCGCGGTAGAACTCTTCGACTGTGGTTGTCAACGGACGAGGATTCAGAAACACCAGCTCACAGTCTGGACAACGGACATAGTGCCTGGTCGGCGTCTGAAACATCTCGATCGGCAGGACCTGGCTCCCACAGGGACAGGAGATCTGCTCTGTCTCCGGCATGGCTGCCGTCTTCACGCGATCACCTGCTTCTGGACCGATAATGGCCCGCCCGCATCTTGCACCGCCGCATCGAAGATTACCGTCGTCTTCGCCACCATGCGATCCGCCGTAAACTGTTCGCGTACCACAGTTCGTCCCGCGGCTCCCATCCTCGATGCCGCGGCCGGATCGCTCAACAATTCTTGTATGGCCATCGCAAGCGCCTGGGGGTCTCGCGCCGGAACAAGGAGCCCCGTCTTACCGTCTTCAATCAACTCAGGAATACCGTTCACCCTCGACGCAACGACGGGACAACCCATCGCCAGCGCTTCCAACAACACAAAGGGAAACCCCTCAGAGAGAGAGGGCAACACGAACAGATCCGCCGCAGCCAAAATATCGGCAATGTCCTCACGCACCCCCACAAACCGACAGGCCCGCTCGACACCCAGCTCTCTCGCTGTCCGCTGCAACGCGTCTTGTAATTCACCCTCTCCCACAAACAGGCAGCAGAGCTCCGGCCATGTAGCGAGCAGGCAAGGAAGCGCCCCAAGCAAGTATCGATGTCCCTTCGCTTCGGTCAGCCGCGCGATCGTCACCAAGACTGGCTGCTGTCCCAGTCCCAACTCCTGCCTAATTTTTTGACGATCAGGTTGCGCCGAAAATGCCGAGGGGTCTATCCCGTTGTGAACCACTTGCACCTTCGCCTCCGCGGCCGGACATTCGTCGATCAAGTCACGGCAAGTGGCGTCCGAGACGCAGATGATCCGTTGGATCAATGAAAGCGTCAGACGAAGTGCTGCCGCATAGACCCATCGTGTGAACGCAGGAGACTCATAGTCTTTCAGCGAATTATGAACAGTCGAAATAATCACTGGGACGCCGGCCAGACGTCCCGCAATCCGTCCATAAAAGTTTGACCGGGCACCGTGCGTCTGGAGGATGGTCACTCGTTCCTGAACCAACAACCGAGTCAACCGCCAGAGGGCAAAGGGATTGAACAAGGGCGCCAGGTGGACGAGGTGTGTCTCCACGCCTCGTGCTTCCATCCGCCCGACAAACGAACCAGGCTCTGGACAAATCAAGAGCGGGCAGTACTGCGTGCGGTCGAGACGCTCAAAGAGTAACTCTAGATATCGTTCACCGCCTCCATAGGCTGCGGACCCTGCCAGCTCTGCAACCACGACCGGCATCAGGGCTTTCTCCCCAGGATCAACAGACTCCCGCGCAAGTGCGGGACAAGATAGAACGGCACCTTGGCCCAGTCGATCGCGCTCTGGCGGGGGGTCTGTTGGCAATCCTGCGTGTCTTCGCCCAAGAAAAACCTCGAGAGCGCGACCTCGAATCCGACATGACGCAGCATCTCCGCCAGTTCATGCATCGCGTATTCCCGCGCATGGGGTCGCCACTCATCGTTTGGATCATTGTACCCGGGAGGAGCCAGCCGATCGTTGGGTGATCGGCCGATCAGCAGCTTGAAAATATTACCGATGCGGGTGACATTCGGGGTGGTGATCACCACATGCCCGCCGGACTTCAGCAATCTGTAGGCTTCCGTCATCAAATGAAACGGCGACGTCAGATGTTCAACGATCTCCAGCGCAAAGACGAGCTGTGCGGAAGAGTCCGGCAGCGGTACGGTCTCCTGGTACCCTTTCGACGCAAACTGTTGCCCGGCAGGATCGAGATTCACGGTAAGAATCTCCACATCGGCATCCTGCTTCATGAATTGCACAAATTCTGGACTCGCCATCAGACCGGCGCCGAACAGCCGCGCCGTCTTCGTCGGCTGAATCCCCCGCAAGAGGCGTAAAAGACTGCCTGGAAAGGGACCGAAGTCCACAATCGTCTGAGGTCCTTCAGAAAAACGCTGCAACCCGCTTCGCAGCGCCACATGGAGGCGGTCGCGAGATTTCAAGGCATGATTCATCGGGGTCGTGAAACGCACGTCTTCCGCCTCAAACGTCTCATACCGCGAGGGCTGGTAGGCTCGTACCAGGCGATTGAATTGCCTTCTGGTGAGATCATAACCCATGAGAATCACGGCCTCAGGGAAAAAGGTTACCGATGCCGCACAGACATTCTTGAGAGGCGAACCTGTGCCAACGCCGCCACCGACAGGACCATAAGGCACGGTAACACAGGTAAGGCATACCGGCCAGCTTCCACTGTGAATAATACGTAGCCCGACATCAGGCCGATGGGGAACAGATAGAGGGGAAGAAGCTCACGCCAGCGGACACGATGAGACCAGGCGCTCCAGACCGCCAACAGAACCAGACCAGGAATCAGGAGCAGTCGTTTCCCGACACTGTAGCTAGCCACCAGCCAGCCTCGGTCGGCAGCATCCCTGCTGAGACCAGAGACAAATCCCTGATCCGAGTTGACCAGATAGTAGGAGTTCCCGATCCAGAAATCGAACATTCTAGTCAGGGTCAGCCCGAGGTATCGAACCGGCGCTTCGCTGATACGCGCCCATCCCTTTTCCTGCAAGAGCCGATCGGTCGACACCTCGTACATCGCATAGGCGTGACGCAAGGGGGTAATCCCGGCGGTTTCCCAAATCTGCGACTCGGTCTCATTGGACATAGGCCAACTCCCTCGCGAGACGGGATCACTGCCCATCCAAAGACCGGCCCCCACTCCGGCAGACACGGGCATGACCCTATCGAACGTCTGATAGTTACGAATGGTCCAGGGCATCACGATCAGCAGACAGGCAAGCAGATAGACCGTTGCGTAGCGGGTCTTGAGCCCGATGGTCTCGGCTCCCCCATAGGCCAGCGCTACGACACCGATCCCCAGCAGCATCGCAGCCGGCTTACACAGCAGGGTCAACCCGGCGAGTATGCCCGTGATGGCAAAGTGGCGGAACCGTCTTGATTCGATCGAGACGATCATCGCCCATAACCATGCGCTCATCAGCAATGTCAGCAAACTCTCACTTCTGATCCGGGGATCGTAGGTCCAATAGGCTGGATAGAGAAACATGGCCGATGCCGTGATCGCACCGGTCCAAGAGCCAAACAGTCTCGTTCCCACCAGGTAGATACAGCTGCTTGTGCCGATGTCGAAGATGACATGCAGATAGGGCACCCAATCCGGTCTGTGGCCGACTAGCTGATAGAACGCGGCTAAGACAGCGGGATAGAGAGGACCGACATGGGCCGACGGCGTGCTCCCATCTAGAGTGAATCGTCCAATCGATGCAAGATTCCAGGCCAAGGTATCGAACAGGTCATCGACGGCATAACCCTGTCTTGGCGTATGGGAAATCGTCCAGGCCCTGGCCAACAATCCCAGCATACCGGCCAACAGCAACAGCGCCGTGGGAGACCACCGTCCGGCTGATCGCTCGTCATTGGCCTGCGTCATTTCGTGCAAATCCCGATGAGATTCGTATCGCTGGCGACTCCTTCCACATACTCGATATCTTCCGGAGTCAGGGCCCTCAACGATGGTCCACCCTGGAGCCGACTGACCAGACCACCGAGCCAATGCCGAACGGGACGAGGCACGACATTACGGAGCCCCCCTGGGTCGAATCGACGTACGGAGTCCATCGATCGCTCCGCCGCTTGCAATCGTGCGCCCTGACGGCGACCGAACCAGCAGATGCTCGAAAAGTAGGGAGAGAGTATCTCGCGAAACTCTTCCTGGTTGTACTCCCGCACGTGGTAGGGATCTCCCGGCTTGTCGACGATACTGTTCCCGTGAGGCGTAAAAATGACGAGCCTGCCCGTTTTGCGCAAGACGCGTGCAACCTCGGCCACGAACCGCCGGTCGTCCACGATATGTTCGATGGTATCTTGCGACAGGATGCAATCGAAGGATTCGTCCTGAAAACCGAGCGCACAACCATCCATGGCCAAAAACGACGCGCCGGAATAGCCGTAGCGGGCACGGTTACTGGCGACGATCTGAGGGGCACAGTCCACCCCGACAACTCGACCGGCCTTTCCGCTCAGATAGTCGGACCCGTAGCCCGTCCCGCAGGCAAGATCGAGCACACGCAACCGATCCAGCCCTGGAATCTGTTTGGCTGCCCAGACATAGCCTGACAAGTTCACGATATGTTGCGTATCGGTCGGATAGGCTTCGCGGCGTTCCATACGATCGTCTTTTCTCTCTACCGGTGCGATGCTGATGAATAGGCCAACAGCTGCTCAACCGGCTGCGGCTTTCTCCACAATCGACGGAAGACCGCCACACCACTCTGGATCTTCAGGCGCCGCGACTCGGGCGCACAACCCAGCGACTGCGCCAATCGCCACCCGATGCCGCCCGCAATCCACCCCTTCATGAGCCAGCGCTTGACCGGAGGAAAATGCTTCTCGACATATCGGATACGGCTGAACTCCCACACGAGCTGTAAGAAGTCATGATCTCGGCCACTGCTCCGCCCAATCAAGTGCACGATGGCCGCCTCAGCGAGATGCCGCACGCGATATCCTTGTTGGCGAAGACGCCGGCACAGATCGGCGTCTTCGAAATACATAAAGAATGATTCGTCCAATCCCCCCAACTGCTCGAACAGCGATCGCCGGACCATCAAGCAGGCCCCATTCGCCCAATCGACATCTTGAGATGTTGTACAGTCGACCGCCTGTGTCGCCGCGGCAACCGCTTGCATGGACGGGGCTATTCGGTGGAAGAGGGCCGAATAGAACAGGTGATCGCGAATAGAGGGAAAAGGGAAAGAGGTTTGGTTCAGATGTCCCTCTCCTGTCCACTGTTTACAACTGACTGCCCCAACATCCGGATGATCGTCCAGGTACCTGACCATCGTCGCCAGCGCGTGATCCCTGACCAGCGTGTCGCTGTTGAGCAGAAGCATGTGCCTCCCGCGACTCACCGCCCCAGCTTGATTCACCGCCTTGGCAAATCCCCGATTGTCCGGATTCGCAATGATCGTGATCGCAGGATAGCTATCTCTGACTGCCGACACCGTGCCGTCACGTGAATCGTTGTCGACGACGATCACGTCAAACCTGATTCCAGACGTGTGGGCATGGAGAGAACGAAGACAATCCAGAAGGAGGTCCTTCGTGTTGTAACTCACAATGGCAATCGACAGATCGATCATCGCATCATCCATCCGTCAGCGATGCTCCCAGAGCACTTTCAACCGTGGAACCTCGATCAGCCAGAGATAGCCACTATAGAGTCCACCTGCAGCCAGACAGGCCGCGGCTAATACCCATGAGGATGGCGCGGCTGAGGTGGCTCCAGACATCAGAAGAATCGCTCCGGCAAGGGCCCCGCCAATGAGCCAGGCTCTCCCGGTCGACCAATACACGGCGTCCACTGCCGTACCGATCAGATCTCTCGTCCCGATCCCTTGTAATAGGAGTCCCACCAGGTAACTGGCGACCAGCGCAGCAGCGGCGCCAGTGAGACCATACCTCATGGTGAGCGGCACAATCGCCAACGTGTAAAAAAGACATTGCCCGATCCAGCTCTTCATCTGAAGATCCGGCCGATTCGCCCCATAGTGGAGGGCGGTCATGACGCTCGAGTACCCCGCGCAGACCGCATACAGGCACAGCACCCTCAGAGGGTCGACGATCGCAAGCCACTGGGAGCCGAATGCCAAGGGCACAATCACCGGAGCGAACACCGCGACTGCAGCGGCCAGTGGAATAAAGATGAATCCCACCAGCCCCATTTGCAGTTCGAAAACACGGATCACCCCCGGTCGATCCCGTTGAAGCAACGCATAGGTGGGCATGCTGATCTGATGGATCAACACAGTGGCCCGTACGCCCAACAACAGCGGAATCGCTAACGCGATCTGATAGAGTCCCAGCGAATCCTGTCCGAGCATACGACCGATCATCAGCTCGCCCCCGCTCATGACCACGAAGATACAGAGCGTCGTGACGTTCAGATGTTTGCCGTAACTCCACAAGTACTCCCGTGCAGGACCATAGAGCGAGAGGCGCGGCTTGAACGGTGCTACCCAGAACGACAGGAGGCTGCCCACGCCCATCCCTAGCAGTTGCCCAAGCAAAAGCGCCCAGACGTTTCTGAGCCACAACGCAAGTGAGATGATTGCGCCGGCTTCAATCACACGTCTGACGAGGTCCATGGTGACACGAAGGCGCAGGTTCAGACTTTTTGCCACGAGTGCCATCGCCGGACTCTGCAATCCCTGCAGTACGAGTAACCAGGCATGGACCCGCAACAGCGACGCCAATTGAGGCATCTGCATGACCTGACCGATCACATCGGCCGTGGTCCAGAGGCAAGCGGCCATGGCCACTCCCCGCGCAATCGCGATGGTCCAGGCAACCGCCAAATCCTCACGGTCAACCTCAGTCTTGGCGATCAACGCCGACTCAACGCCCAGCTCACTGATCGTCATGAAGGCCAGCACGATGGTCGCGGATGCCGCCATGACACCGAAATCAGCCGGGCTCAGGAGTCGAGCTACCACCATGAGCTGAATAGCTGCGATCACCTTATCCAATATAAATCCAGCCCCAGCCCATCCACCGGCCTGGAGAATTCGATGGCGGAGACGGAGCGGAGCTGGCTCTGCCATGCCCTGCTTCATCTGAGAATCAGTGATCGTCATCTCGCCCTGTGTCATCATGTTGTTCGCTGCGCTGCGGCATGAGCCGCGAGACAGACCCGCTCCAACTCTTGCGCACGCGCTCCCCACGTATGGGATTGCACCACCGCCATCCGTCCACGTTCCCCCATTGTTGCCCGCGCATCTTGGTCTTCAAGCAGGCGGAGCAACTGTCGGGCCAAATCCTCTGCATCGTCCGGCTGTGCTGCGAGCCCGCAACCGATCGCCTCCACCGTCTCTCCGTACCCAGGACCAACTGTCGTCACGACAGGACGGCCACAAGCAAGATATTCCCATAATTTCATAGAGTCGCCTGGATAGGATCGAGTGTGACGATGCAAGACGACACAGACATCGCAGGCCGCAATCCATGTCGGCACCTGTGCCCAGTCGGCCCGACCGACAAAGCGGACGATATCCGTCAATCCCCGTTGCTGAACCAGTTCTTCAAGGGCAGGTCTTGTTTGGCCGTCTCCCACCAGCAAAAATGTGGCGGTGGGCACCTTGTCACGGACCAACCCTACGGCGTCAATCAGCGTCTCCAACCCGTGCCAAGGAAAGAATCCCCCGACAAATCCGATATAGGGGCCTGAGGCAGGAAGGCCGAGGACCTGTCTCGCCGCTCCATGCGATTGAGGGTGGAACCGGTCCCCATCGACTCCATTGCGAACGACGAAACACCGCTCTGGAAGAACGCCCCAAGACTGCTGCATCTGCGTCACGATCTCGCCGCAGATACTCACCACCGCCTCCACACGGTGCGCCGCAACTTTCAATGCCGTACGAAGCACCCACCGTATGAGAGGAAACCGCCAGAACCCTTGTACCTCTTCCTCCGGGAATCCGTTGACGAACAGTACGCTCGCACAGCGATGGCCGGACAGGGCGAGCAATGGAGCCATCTGCCCCGGTGAATCGAACCAGAGCAGCACATCCGGCCGCCACGTCACCAGTTCTTGCCGGAGCACAGCCCATGACGCAATCAGAAAGGAAAAGGGCCTGAGTCCAGCCATCCGCCAGACCCAAACAGGATGGAACGACAGCGAGGCAAACTCCTGCGCGAGTTGATGTCCTTGAACAGGCTGAGGGCCAAGAATTTTAATGGTATGACCGCGTAACGAAAGAGCCTTGGCAAATTCAAGAACCTGCCTGGCTCCGCCTGCTGCAATACTCAGGTCTTCATCACAGAACAGAAGAATGCGCATGGTGTATCGGAACCTGCCTGGCGGCAAGCCATTCTTTCAAGCGAGTCGTGAGGTGCGTCCAACTATAATCCTGCTCAATGAAACGTCGGCCCTGCGTAGCCATATCAGATTGCCGTTCCCGGTCGTCCAGTAAAGCTACCACCGCCTCAGCCAATGAGACCGGATCGTCAGGCGGAACCAAGACGACTCCGGCCTCAACAGAAAATATGGCGGAGACTGAGGGAATCGCGCTGGCAATCACGGGCCTTCCGCAGGCCAGGTAATCAAACACTTTGACCGGAGATGTTTCCCCCCTATCCCCTCGGAACGGAGCCACGCAGAGCGTCGTCGAACCGATCCAGATCGGAACCTCCCGATAGGGTATCCTGCCTGCCCAGGTAATGCACGAAGTCAGTGCTAAGCGTTCTGCTTGCTGTTTCAACTCCGGCGCAGCTTCTCCATCACCAACTAAAAGGAGATGCACAGATGGTCTCGTCCGCCTGATGATGGCCATCGCATCTAACAAACAATGCAGTCCTTGATATCGATAAAAGCTCCCGACAAAACCAATGTAGTCCCTATTAGCGTCCAACCCAAGTCGATGCCGACATGTCGCGGCGTCCTGAGGAGCAAATAAGCCGGTATCCGTCCCGCTCGGTACTACGGCCACTCGCTCAGCAGCAACCCGATAGCGGTGAATGACGAGATCCCGCAATCCAACGGTCAAGACAACCACCCGATCGCAGCGCCTGAGCGCAAACGATGCCAGCCAATGTTTGAGCCTCAGCTTGAGCCCGCGGTCGGTCTCCGACCAATCAGGCACCGGCTCCCCATTCACTTCACAGACACACTGAGCTCCGACGAGTCTCGCAAAGAGCAACGGATGAGGGCTGTCCATCCACCGGTAATAGACGATGTCAGGTTTCGACTTGCAGGCTTGCACAAGTCCGACGAAACAGGAAACCACCGCATAGGACAGCGGCCGCAAGAGCGGCCAAGAGAGGAGTGGGATCGGCGCGGTCGAAAAACCACGTTGAAGCAACGAGGACCGGTATCGAGGGGGGAGCACGGTCACGCTGTCGCCTTGTTCGACGAGCTGACGTGCCAACGTCCAGAGCCGGACAAGCCCGACGGGATCGGATGGCGCATCCGGCTCATACCAATAACAGAAGATGAACCACCTCATGCCCGCGCTCGCTGAAGGGTGCCGTCCGTTTGCTCCGATGTCAGACGTGGCAAGATCATGACGAGTCCCGCGCAGAGCCAGAATGGCTCCATGATACGAATGATGATGAAGGTATTGGCTCCCACGCCATGCGCCAGCATGGCCACCATGCCGAGCAGCAACCCATGGGCCAATCCTTTACAGAAGGGATCCTGTTCGGACAGAAAGGTCTCCCGCGCGCGGCGCCACAAGCGGACGATCAGGAAGATGAATGCGACCAGACCGGCAAGACCCGTTTCACCGAGGATCTTGACATATTGCGCGTCTGCCCAGGCATACCCGGTGACACCCCGCCCGAGCAGAGGACTATGGAGCCAATCATTCAGCACATATTGCCAGGAACGCAGCCGCTCAGTCGTGGACAGATCCAACCCGACACGCCCGACTTTGATTTCGCCGCCATACTGCCGCCCGAAAAACGTCTCGTTGACGCGGTTTTTCACATTGTCCGGCACAACAAACGGAAGGGCCACGGCGAGCAGGAGCATCAACGCGAGCACACCGGGTCTCCGCCACTGCGTCGCAGCGACAGCCAGCATCAAGACTCCAGCAGCCAGGTACGATGAACGAGACAGCGTGGCCATCAGCGCGAGACTGATAAACCCCATCAGCAGCACGAGTACCACCCGAATCGGATTGGACTTCAAGTGGAGAAACAGGCCCATGACGATGGCCATGATGAAGACCAGATACCCACCAAGGGTATTGGGCTCTCCGCTCTCCCCTTCAAACGGCGCACTCGCCCGTTGCCCGCTCGGGATTTGAAGAATCGCGTAGACACTGATGACGAAGCAGATGGCAAGCAACGCGGTGACCAAACTGACGACCTGACGTTTAGTCGACACATGATTCACTACCATAAAGAAGACGAAGAAATATTCAAAGTATTTCAGGATGAAGAAAAATCCCGTCAGGGGACGAACCCGTCCGGCGATGACGCCGATGAGTGTGGCGAGCACACAGGCCAGCATGTAGTAGGCGATGGGACGATTGAGTGGCGTTTCTCGAATGAGGGCCAGATCGCGGTAGATAATCGTTTTGACCAGCCAACTGAATCCGATAATCACCAGCAGAAGATCGTCCACACGCAACGAGAGATCACGCGCCCCGACGCCTCGACCGTCCACATGCCCGACCGCAATTTCCGGAGAGAGTAACATGGAAAAGATGAGCAGGAAGAGCGCGGCGGGTACCGAGGTGAAGGCGATCAGGACGATAAGAAAACCGAAGACAACCTGGATGCCGACCATGGGAGTCGTCAGCGTGAGGCCGAACGCGAGTACGGCGGCCAACACCGAAACGATGACGGCATCTTGCGATTTCACCAATGACGCATGCATGGAATCTCAGCTCCTAGCGCCGCGTCAGCGATATTCGTAGCGGTACACACCGTAGTCCGGCGTGACCTCGGACTTCACGTTCGTCAAGACGATGCCCATTACATTGGCCTGGGCATGGTCCAGGAGGAACTTGGCCCGTTTGAGGGCATTCCGACCGATGCGCCCGACTTGGTAGACCAGAATCGTCCCATCGACGCGCGAGCTGAACGCGACCGCATCTGTGACCGGAAGAATAGGGGGAGAATCGAAGAGCACGAGATCGTACTCCTCATTCATCTCATTCACGAGTGTCTTGATCTTGGTCATGTTGAGGAACTCGTTCGGATTGCCGACCTCAGACCCACTGGTGAGAATATGCAGATTATCTAATCCCGGCGTGCTCATCACACGATCGACTCCCATCGGGCCGAGCATCAGATCCGTGGCGGATCGGACATGGTGACGCCAAGACGTACTGCCGACCAAGGCATCCGCCAGTCCTGGAATCCGCTCAAGGCCCAATCGCTGATGCACGATCGGCCGCCGAAGGTCGGCATCGACGAGTAACACTCGTTGTCCTTCCTGGGCCAGTGTGATCGCCAAATTGGTCACACAGGTGCTCTTGCCTTCCCCAAGCCCGGCGCTGGTAAAGAGGATGGATTTGACCTTCCGATCCATACTGGCGAACTGAATATTCGTCCGCAACGACCGCAGACTCTCCGACAGCACGGATTTCGGGTCGATCAAACAAATGAGTTTCGAGAAATTCTCCACGGACGACGCAGAGGCACGGGCAGGAAGCGCCGCACGGGCCGCCTCTTCCATTTCTTTCCCGTCGAACTGCGGAATCACGCCCAGGACCGGCACCTTGAGAAATTCCTCAATGCCTTCGATCGTCCCGATCGAGGTATCGAACGATTCGCGCGCAAACGCGACCACGATCCCGAGAAAGATCCCCATGAGCGAGCCCACCATGAGGTTCAACTGCGTATTGGGTGCATTGATCGGTCCGCCGGGCGTGATCGCCGGCGCCACGATCGTGACCTCCTCAATCTGTTCCGCACTCTTAATCTGCAGCTCTTGATGCTTGGCCTTGAGCGTCGCCAACAGGTCGGCGTTGACTTTCACCTCACGCTCGAGCCGGCTCATTTGAATCGCCGCGCGCGGGAACTGCAAATACCGGCCTCGATAACGATCCCGCTGATCCAGAAGCGTCGCCTCGCGATCCTGCATGGTCTTGAGCTTGGCTCGAAGCTCAAGGACCATCTCACCCCTGACGTTGTCGATTTTCTGCTGCTGTTCCCGGACTTGCGGATGATCCGTTGTGTAATTGATCAAGAGAGTGTTGCGTTCCTGCATGAGATCCAGGAGGCGTTGATTCAAGATCGTGAGCAGCGCATTCTGCTCCTCCGTGAAGATCCGGCCGGTTTGATTGCCAATCACTGCATCGGTTCGATTGAGCACCGAGATCTGCCGCTCGCCTTCCGCCCGCTTTCGCATGACCTCATTGTGCTGCTCCTCCAGCTTGGTGAAGGTCTCCAGCGCAGCACGCGCCTCATCGGTCAGAAAGACCTGGCCCTCGCGTTCCCGAAAAGCCCGAAGCGCGTCTTCCGCATTGTTCAACTGCTTTTCAAGCCCGGCCAGCTGTTCCTCGACAAATCGCCTCGATTCCATCACGAGCCGATTCCGGGTCATGATATTTTCCAGCCGGTAGGCATTCGCCACGGAATTGGCCGTCTTCTCTGCCATCTCCGGTCGATCCGAGGTCGCTGTGATACGGATAATGTTCGTATCGCCTTCCCGCTGCGTCTTAATCTCCTGCCCGAGGTTATAGACCATGTTCAGATACACTGCCGACCGCTTCTCTTCCGCCGTCACACTAGCTGGCACCAGCCCTAATTCCATCGCTACGCGCTCCATGACCGGGAACCCCCGGATAAACTCGGTCTGGGAGTTGAGGTCGTTGGCGTTGGAAAACGACATGGTCTCGATCAACTGTTGTGCCACTGTACTCGTTCGGTCGAACTTCACACGCGCCGACGCTTCGTAGAGCGGGCTCGGCTTGAACATCTCCGAGAATAGGAATGTGAACAACACGACCAGACCAGCCGCCAGCAGGATGAGATACTTCCGCTTCTTGACGATCAGCCAGTAATCGATGACGTTGAGTTCGTATTGGGCCATAGGATCAGCGTCCTTCTCTCATCTCGATTGTGACGATCACCGCCCCAGCAACGCGGGAATAATAAATGCCGGATAGAATGGCGCAATCCCGGCCGAAATGATCGGCATGATCATTTTCCCAGCTTCGGAGGCGTCGCCCAGATGTTGGCGCGGCACAAAGACGATGTCGTTTTCCTCCAACGCGAGATTCCTCGTCATATCGCCATAGGTAAATGCGCGCGCGAGATCGGCCATCAACATATTCGGCTTTGAGAGGTCGCCGCCTCGGATCACTCGAACTTCTTCCATCAAGGCCGTCTCATGATACATATCGACCGCGGCAAGGGCCTGCATCACGGTCATATGTCTCGACATGGGAACCATCCCAGGCTTCTTCACATCCCCGAAGACGAAGACACGCTTGACCTTTAAAACCTTTTTCTTCAGCAACACCTGCACACGCGGCTGTTTCATATAGGGAATCGCGGCTTCCTGAACCCGGGATTCCGCCACGGCCGCGGTCATGCCTCCAACATCCACTTCCATAAATCCCACGGAAATTTTTCCGTTCTCCCGGACCACGCTGGAGAACTTTTCTTCGCCTGCGCCGCGGCGAATCACCACCTCAAGCGTGTCGCCAGTCTCAACGGGCGTTTCTGCAGTCGGAACCGTTTCATCGGCATAGACATCTCCCTTCGGCAACGGCGGGACCACCGTTCCTGGAGGACTAATGGCCGATGGAGGCAACGAGGAACTCGCCGGATTGTGGCATCCAATGAATGCCATCGCGCAAATCGAGCCAGCCCCCAGAAAACCTATGAGATGTCGGGATATGAGCTGTCGCACGTTCTCATCTCCTCTTGTTCTATCGCAACTCAACCGATAAGGAACCGAGAGGCATCACTTCCACAATGTGAAGGGACGTGTCGGCCCGCAAGTCCACTGTCTTTGATAACGGTGACTGACCAGAGAGAGCCTGTTGCGAAATCTGTAAAATGGGACGCAACGGGTACTGGCGATTCAGTTGAAACACGATTCCGGTTTCCCCGGTATTCAAGCGAACGGCCGTGCCTAAGGGGTAGATCGAGAGTTGATCGATCAACGCCTTCAGGAGATGATGCGGAAACACCGTTTTGCCTTCGACGAGCAACGTACGAATTGCCCGGTGGGGGGACCCTCCACTGCGATTGGGCCGCGCACTCATTAACGCATCAAACACGTCTGCCAGCCCAATGATGAGCGCGAATTCGTCGATTTGATTCCCCGTTAACTGACTTGGATAGCCGCTGCCGTCCCATCGCTCATGCTCTTGAAGGATGACCTTTCCTACCCATGGGTAGACATCTCCAGCTTCCTTGAACAAATGAGCCCCCTGCTGAGGATGCTCTTTCATCTGTTTGCGTTCTTCCGCTGTCAGCGCTTCAGACTTATACAGAACCGAGTCAGGCAGGAGGAACATACCGAGATCGTGCAGCAATCCGGCCAAGGCAACCCGCTCGAGCTTCGCTGGCTCATACCGAAGTGCTTCCGCAATCTTCACACTCACAATTGCGACGTTGACGGCATTTTTGATGAGATAATCACCGGCTTCTTGCTGCAGAGCAGTCTGTACCAGCTTGTCATGAGCGCCGATCGACGCCACGATACCGGATGCGATTCTGGCCATTTCATCAAGTGGCCAAGGCTGTCTCGCCTGGACCGCTCGTTTGATTCCCTGGAGTTCCTGACATGCCCGCTGATACCAATTGATCTCTGGAACAGACGATGCCGGTGTGGAGGGTGAAACAGGAAGGCCGGTCGGCGCAACCGAATGAATGGGACTTTTCGCATCAGGACCAAGGGCGCCCGGACTCGACTGTCCTCGAAGAAGATCGGTTAACCGCGTCACGTTACCCCCGGCCTCTCTCATGCTCAAATATGGCACATACAACTAACGGCTATTCGCCCGTCTCCCGACGGGAAAAGGCGTGACTGGCTTCTCTTCCATCTTGGCAAACTCTCGTTCTAACATTGCCCTGATGAAGCCACTGGTGGTGTATCCCTGCTGTTTCAGGTTATCGAGCTGGGTTTTGAGGTCGAGCGGTAACTGAATCACGATGCGTACGAGTTTTGGCATACCCTAGCTCCCTTAAAAATAGACACACAGATCCTAAGTCACCACGAATGAATGCACATGCTATGCCTTGCTAGCAGATGATGAAAAATGAACAAAATTGAAGCCTTATGCTATGAAGACTTCACCGGGGGTGAAGAGAGGGACGAAATTCGTCTTGCCAGGACGTGAAATGTGCAATCTCTCATGCTCGGACCGACCTGGGAGTCAGCAGTAATGGTCCTGTGTGGGCCTTCACGCCATGCGGCAAGGTCCACATTACCGATCGTGCCACTGAGTCCAGACCCGAGTCCAATTAGCCCGTTCACAGGCCCACAAACACGATGCGCTATCCGTCGGCTGCCACACCAAGTCGCGTGTCCAATGCACATGAAGCGCCGCCTCAGAGATTCCTCCGTCAAACCACACCCCGCCGTCTCGATCCGTTCGCAACACCATGCTCCCTTCCTCCACATATGCAGCTAGAACGGCTGCAGCCGGGTGTCCGTAAGAATTATGGCGACCAGCTGAGAATACCGCGTACTGGGGATGTACCGAGGCCAACCATTCACGATTCAACGAACTCACCGCCCCGTGATGAGGCACCTTGAGCACCTCGATCGGATCATGAGGCCGCGCACTCCTCATCCTGGCCAAACCATCTCGTTCAACATCCGCGGCAAAAAGCATCGTGTGGCTGCCGCACGTCAGATGCGTGACCACGGAACGATTATTCAGGCCATGTCCACCAGAGGAGCGATCATGAAGCGGCGCACCAACTAGCTCATCGGCTAGTGGGTTGAGGACCACCATTCGACAGGGCCCGGACGATACAATTTCCTGTCCCTCATTGGCCATCTGCTCTTGCAACCCTCGACTGCTCAATGACTGCTCCAAGCGGTGATAGAACAATTCTTCTCTTGTCTCGCCCAAGCCCCAATAGTTCTTTACGCTGAAATGGCGGATCACCCAGGCCAGCCCTCCGACATGATCCAGTTGAGGATGTGTGCCAATCACATGGTCGATGGTGTGAATTCCACGGCTCCAGAGAAACGGAGCAACTACCCCACGGCCCATATCGAATCGCTCATACGTCGCCCCCCCATCGATCAAGACGACCTGACCGTCAGGCAGCTCGATGACCGCGCTATCACCCTGGCCGACATCAAGAAACGTGACTCGGAAGTGATCCCCATCGGGAAATACTCGTGGTGACCAGGCCCACCAGAGTAATACCAGCAGCACTCCGGCGCCGGCACCCCATCGTATTGCCACCAGGCCTACTCGTTGCCACAACAACACAAGACATCCATAGAACAGCACTATGGTAAGAATCGATGGTGCTGCCACATGCCATTCCCCTCCAGGCAACGTTGACAGCAGGCGAACCGCATCCACGAAGGATTCGAGTAACCACTGATTCAGCGAAGCCATGGGCAGATGCGTTCCCTCTACCAGGATATGCCAGACGCCTGCGGCCAGTCCGATTGGAACCAGCAGAATGCCCATCACCGGAACAGCCAGCACATTGGTGAAGACACCAAGCCAGGGCAACTGATTGAAGTAGTAGGCCACAAGAGGAAGCGTGACGAGGGTGACCATTCCACTCATCAGCATCGAGTCTCTCCCCCATTGAACGCAAGTCCTCAGGAACGACGGCGCAGCTGGTAACTCTTCTATGTCAGCAGCGCTGTGTCGAGAGAGCCACCCGGCAATGGCGATGACGGACACAAACGAGAGCTGAAAGGAAATATCGAATAGCGCCTGAGGGTCGTGCAACAGGATCACAACCGCAGCGGCAGAGAGGGCATGGAACAGACGACGCTCCTGGCCAAGCCAGATCGCACTCAGCCCCACAGCCACCATCAACAGCGAACGCATCGTCGCCAGCTCCGCCCCGGCCAAGCAGGCATAGCCAGCCACTGGAATAATGGTACAGACCGCAGCCACGCGAGTCGGCGTGATGCGCCGGGACAGCGCCAGTAACCAATCAGCGGGCAACAGAATCACGCCCCATCTGACCACCGCGAAGATGAGCAGTGCGACAAGGCCCAAATGACTTCCGGAAATTGACAGGAGATGAACCGTCCCGGTTATCATGAACTGATCGCGCAGGTCTGGGTCCAAATACCCCCGATCACCGATGATGATGCCTAGATAAAGCCCCACTGCCGGTTGTGGAAGGGTCTGCAGCGCGGCGAGCCGGATACCACTCCTCCACCGATCGAACTGATTCCAGATCGCCCACCAGGCATGCGCGTGCCCAGACTCAAGAAGCTGCACCGCCTCAGCTCCCGTCACCGTACCCATGACATCGATCCCTTGATGCTCAAGATAGACCGCATAATCGAATCCGCCAGGATTCAATGACCCACTTGGAGGGCGCAACCGAGTCTGAAAACGGATCCGATCCCCTTGAAAGAAGAGTCGATCAGGAGTCCGCCAGGTCAGCCGAACATGCCTGATTGCTCCCGAATCTCCCACAGAATTATCCGGCTTGACGATCATTACCAGTCGATCCGGCGACTGTTGCACCGGTGCCACAATACGACCGATCACTTGGGTCATCGTATCGGAAGGGGGCTCGACCATCGGAGCATGCACAGGCAGGTGTACGGCGAGACTCCAATAGACGACGCCTGCTAAGAGCGCGCCGTAGAGCCCTATCGCCTGGGGACTGGATTGTCGATTGAATCGTTCGAAGAGAGTGCTGCCACAGGCAGCGAGAAAGAGGAGGAATGAAACGGACAGAGGGAAATAGGAAACCAGAGATCCGACGAAGAGCCCGATAATGAAAACCACAATGAGGGACGGCAGCATGAGCCTCCCTCAACAGGAATTGGGGAAGACGACAACTCTACCCTAAATGCGTCTTGACGACGTCGACCAGCCGATTGGCCACATCACGAATTGTATCGTCACGCTCCCCTTCGACCATCACCCGCAGCAATGATTCGGTCCCGGAGTAACGCACCAACACGCGTCCACTACCATTGAGACGCTGCTCACTCTCACGTATAGCCTGTTGCAGTTCTGGGACTGTATCGAGTTTCGGTTTCTTCGTCACCTTCACGTTAAGTAATACTTGTGGCACCGCCGTCATGGCTTTAGCCAACTCTGACAACGGTTTGCCCGTGCGCTTCATCAGCGAGAGAACTTGTAATGCCGAGAGTAACCCGTCACCGGTCGTATTATGATCCAGGAAGATGAAATGGCCCGACTGCTCCCCTCCGAAGTTGTACCCCTCAGCAGACATCCGTTCGAGTAAATATCTGTCACCGACGGCAGTCCGCACCAGCGTAATACCGGCTTTCGTCATGGCAAGCTCCAGTCCGAAGTTGCTCATGACAGTCCCCACTACCGTTTGCTTCGCCAACTGGCCCTGACCATGAAGGTCCAACGCCAACATCGCCATGATATGATCACCATCCACAACAGTCCCCTGTTCGCAGACGAAAATGGCGCGATCGGCGTCCCCGTCCAAGGCAATTCCAATATCGGCTCCCTGCGTACGGACGACCTGCTGCAGCAGTTGCGGGTGGACGGCCCCACAGCCGGCATTGATATTCATCCCGTCCGGTTTATCGCCGATCACCTCGACCTTCGCCCCGAGCTCGCGCAGTACTTTCGGCGCAACCTTATACGCTGCGCCATTTGCACAATCGACCACCACTTTGAGGCCCTGAAAATCGAGCTCCTTCGGCAACGAGCGCTTGACGAACTCGATATACCGCCCTTCGGCATCATCGATTCGATAGGCCTTCCCGATGGCATCGGCCGTCGGCCGAAGATGGGCAATCTCATTCGAGACGATCAATTCCTCAATACGCGCTTCCATCTCATCGGGCAACTTCAATCCATCGTTGGAGAAAAACTTGATGCCATTATCCTGATAGGGATTGTGCGAAGCCGAGATCATCACCCCTGCATCGGCGCGGAGACTCCTCGTCAAGAACGCGATCGCCGGAGTCGGCATTGGACCGACTACCAACACATCGACACCCATCGAGCAAATCCCGGAGATCAACGCCGACTCCAACATATAACCGGAAATGCGAGTATCTTTGCCGATCACAATCTGATGGCGTCCCGCTCGGCGCATAAACAAATGTGCGGCGGCCCGTCCCAGCTGCATGGCCATTTCGCTGGTCATCGGATCGAGGTTGGCGACCCCTCGAACTCCGTCTGTACCGAATAATTTACGCATGCTGAGCTTTCATGGATACGGTCGTTTCCTGACTGATTGCCACGGTCACCTGCATCACATCTTTCATGGCACGCACATCATGCACGCGAAGGATTCCTGCTCCACGCTCGACTGCCATCGCCACCGCCGCCGCCGTCGCCCACTGACGCTCCTGAACCGGTCGATCCACAAGCTGTCCAAGAAATGTCTTGCGTGACACGCCCACCAGTAAGGGGCATCCAAAACATGCGAAACGGTGTAGTCGGGCCAACAGCGTAAGGTTATGTACGAGCAGCTTACCAAATCCGATGCCAGGATCAAGCACGATTTGTCTTTGCCCAATCCCATGGGTCGTCGCAAAGCGAATTCGTTCCTCGAAAAATGCGGCAACCTCGCCGATCACATCCTCATAATGTGGAACCTGTTGCATCGTGCGCGGCGTGCCTTGCATGTGCATGAGAATAATCCCGGCCCCCGTACGGGCAATGACCTCGGCCATCGTAGGATCGCCGCGTAAGGCGGTGACATCGTTTACCAGCACGGCGCCTGCATCGAGGGCCGCCTGTGCGACAGAGGCTTTCGAGGTATCGATGGAAATCGGAACCGTGACAGCTCTTGCGACAGCGGTTACCACGGGAATCGCACGACGGAGCTCTTCTGCCTCATCAACGGGATCGGCGCCTGGGCGCGTGGACTCAGCTCCGATATCCAAGAGATCGGCCCCTTCTTCCACTAATTGAATGGCATGGGTGACGGCGGCTTCCGCATCCAAATAGCGCCCACCGTCCGAGAATGAATCCGGCGTCACGTTCACGACCCCCATCAATAATGGACGACCTGGAAATTCGATCAGCCGATCCTTCGCCTGCCGCATCAATGCCCTAAGATCTAACACCACACGACTACGCCTCCACGTATATAGACTGATCACGCGGCCAGAAACAGCCACTCATCGTAGCCGCATCTTGATACATGTCACAACTGAGCATCGCGAGAAGGAATACCCTCTCGCCTATCGTCTTGCAGATGTACTGCCCGGGACTCCAATGCCCTGAGATGGAGTCCCGGAATCAGTGACTGAATATTAGGCAGGAACTGTCTGAGATGTGGACTGCGTGATAATCTGGTCGATATCGGTTGAGTCGAGTACCTCTTTCTCCAAGAGTGCTTCCGCCAAACCCTTCAAGCTGGCCATGTGCTCTGTGAGCAACCGCTTCGCCCGCTCATAGTTTTCCGTCACAAGCCGTTTGACTTCCTGGTCGATCTCCAATGCGATCTGGTCGCTGAAATCACGCCGGCTCCCGAACTCTCTCCCGAGAAACACTTCTTCTTCTTTCTTGCCGAATGTCAGAGGGCCCAACTTTTCACTCATGCCCCACTCACAGACCATCTTCCGCGCAAGATCTGTCGCCCGCTCAAGATCGTTCCCCGCTCCGGTCGTAATGTGCTTCAACACCAGCTCTTCCGCCACACGCCCACCCATGAGAATGGCGAGGTTGTTATACAAGAACTCCTTCGAGTAGTTGTGCCGATCATCGGTGGGGAGCTGCATCGTCACACCCAGAGCACGGCCCCGTGGAATGATCGTGACTTTATGCACCGGATCGGTTCCAGGAATCAGCTTGGCGATCAACGCATGCCCGGCTTCATGATAGGCCGTCGTCCGCTTCTCCTCATCGCTCAAGATCAGGCTCTTCCGTTCAGCCCCCATCAGCACTTTGTCTTTGGCCATCTCGAAGTCGACGACTTCCACTTCTTTTTTATTCTGTCTTGCGGCCCAGAGTGCCGCTTCATTCACCAAATTCTCCAGGTCGGCCCCTGAGAATCCAGGTGTGCCACGTGCAATCTTTTCCAGCTCCACGTTCGTGGCAATCGGAACCTTTTTTGTGTGCACCTTGAGAATTTCAGTGCGGCCACGCAAATCAGGCCGATTGACGACAACTTGCCGATCAAAGCGGCCCGGCCTGAGCAAGGCAGGGTCGAGAACATCCGGCCGATTGGTCGCCGCGACCAAAATAACACCTTCTGTCGTATCGAATCCGTCCATCTCGACGAGCAATTGATTCAGCGTCTGTTCACGCTCGTCATGCCCTCCGCCCAACCCCGCTCCACGCAGCCGGCCAACGGCATCGATTTCATCGATGAAGATGATACAGGGCGCATGTTTTTTCCCCTGCTCGAAGAGATCGCGAACACGGGATGCGCCAACGCCGACGAACATTTCCACGAAGTCCGATCCGCTAATGCTGAAGAACGGCACACTGGCTTCGCCGGCAATCGCCTTGGCTAACAATGTCTTTCCAGTGCCGGGAGGGCCAACGATCAAGACACCCTTGGGAATGCGGCCGCCAAGCTTTTGAAACCGGCGCGGGTCCTTCAGAAACTCGATGATCTCAAGCACTTCTTCCTTGGCTTCATCGACGCCTGCAACATCGGAGAACATCACCTTCTTCCGCTCTTCGGTCAGCAGACGAGCGCGGCTCTTCCCAAATGAAAGCGCTTTGTTGCCCCCCATCTGCATTTGCCGCATCAAGAAAAACCACAAGCCCAGGAACAGGACAAACGGCCCCCAAGTTACCAAGAACGTAATATACCAAGGGCTTTCATCAGGTGGCTTCGCCTCGATTTGTACGCCCCGCTCCCGCAACACCTTTACCAACTCAGGATATTCCACCGAGTAGGTGCGAATACGGGTCTTGTCTTTCAGCACGGCACTGATATGGCTCGATTTAATGATGACTCGCTCGATCTCACCCTTATCGAGCTTGGCCATAAACTCACTAAAAATGACATCTTCTTCAGGCGCATGAGTTGGCACGCTGAACAGGTTGAATAGCAAAATCATGAAGAGGCCGACGACGACCCAAAATAGTAGATTCTTTGCCCTGGAATTCATCCAGATCTCCTTGTGGATGGCACGCTTAATTGGTGAGAAAAACCACGCACTTTGATGATGCTACCACATGCCCATTCATACTGACAACCGTACGACAATACGCTTACTCTTGATCCTCCTCCACATCCAACACGGCCAGATAGGGAAGGTTTCGATACTTCTGTTGGTAATCAAGCCCATACCCAATCACATACTTATTGGGAATATTGAACCCCACGTAATCGATGGCGACGTCGATGGTCCGCCGGTCGGGCTTACTCAACAACGTACAAACTTTGATCGAGCGGGGTTTCTTCTTCGCCAAGGTCTTGACCAGATATTGAACGGTCAGTCCGGAGTCGACGATATCCTCAACCAACAAGACATCTTTGCCCTTGATATCCTCGGTCAGTTCGGTGACCATTTTCACTTTACCGGATGTTTTTGCCCGGGACCCGTAACTGGTCACCATCAAAAAATCCACCCGCATCGGGATCCTGATTGCGCGAGCCAGATCGGCATAAAACGCATAGGCCCCCTTCAACACGCCGACCAAGACGAGATCCTTCCCGGTATAATCGGTCGTGACCTGCTTGCCCAATTCACGAATCCTCGCACGCATTTCTTCCTGCGTCACGATCGGTCGACCGAAAATCCGTTCCATGCTCCCTCTACTCCTTCTCTAAGTCCCTATGGCTCACCGATACCATCAGACAGTTGGTTGTCCCTCGACGGACCACGAAACGTTCATCCTGCCGCATCCCCACGACCCACAGAATCCCTTCGGGCGCGACCAACAATGGAATCTCCTCCCGCCGGCAACGCGCGATCTTCCGATCGGTAAAGAAATCTTGGAGTTTCTGACTCTTCCCCTTCATCCCTCGAGGAGAGAATCGATCGCCGACTTGCCAGGACCGAACCAGAAGCGGCTCCGAGCATCGGTCGGCATCGAACAAGGCTCGTTGTACTGACAAACCCACGTCTCCCGGCTCCGCATCATGGCGAGCCATACGTTGTACATGAATTTGCTGATTCGTTCTAGCCCAATAGACCGTTGACGGCACTGAAAGACGGAGGCTCTCACCCTTTCTCTGGCCCGCACCAACCGCCCCCTTGTCCTCCCCTCCTACGGGACGAAATTGCACCGACCCCTGATCCAGAATCACGAGGGCCTGCGTCAACGACAGCCGAACTCCGGTCTTTCCCTTGAGCAAAACATACCGAACCGACTCCACCACCTGAAGGCTACTCGCGCGCCCCTCTTCGTCATAGGTCCGTAAGATTGTCCGAACGAGCCTCCGCTGAAGAGCAACCGGCAACTCCATGAAGGCCTGGAGATTGACTCGTTGCACGCCTCCGAAATCAGGACTCACGAGCGCCTGCACCAAATCCCTCGTCACCTGTTCCAAGTACCGTTCGTCTTCACGCACAACATCTGCCTGTCGCTGCAGCACACGGACGGCAGCCGGAGCCAACCGAGTGATCACCGGAAGGAGGTCTTTCCTAATCCGGTTACGATAATAGAGCGGCTTCTCATTGCTCGAGTCGCGGCGGTAGGTCAGTCCTTCATGCCCCAAATAGGTCAACACCTCCTCACGAGTGGAGGCCAAGAGCGGGCGAATGATTCCGTCCTCACGCGTATACGGGATCCCGGCTAACCCGGCCATCCCTGCCCCGCGCAACATCCGCATGAGCACCGTTTCAGCCTGGTCATTGGCGGTATGACCAACCGCAATGCGGACAGCCCCGACCTCATAAGCCAATTGCCGCATGAAGTCATACCGTGCGTCACGGGCCCTGGCCTGAAGCGATGAGCGCTGGCGTCGTTTGACCAGCGTGGGTCGATGGATGACAAGAGACAGCTGCCGTTCCTGACAAAAATCCCTGACAAACGATTCATCGCCGTCGGACTCCGCTCCACGCAAGCCGTAGTTACAATGGATTGCCGTGAGCGTGAGTCTCCAGGACTGGGCCAGGCGATGCAGCAGAGACAACAGCGCGATCGAATCGGGCCCGCCCGATACCGCCACCAAGAGGTGCTGGCCGGGAACGAATAGCTGGTGCTGACGCACCGTTCGCACGAGATGAGTCAATAAAGCCAGACGTACAGCAGGTCTGCTGGACGTCCGCGTGATCGCCGCCTCAACAGCCATGGTCACTGAACTCCCTGTGGGATTCGCTGCAAGCTCCTGCGCGCCTGCGCCACATCACGGACGATCTGCTGCGACAGCTCATCGGCAGAGGCAAAGGTATGATCGCCGCGCACGCGCGCCACAAACTGCACGGTGATCTCCTGGCCATAGAGATCGCAGCGCTGATCCAATAAATTGACTTCAATCAGGCGCTCCCCTGCACCGAAAGTCGGCCTGGTCCCGATATAGGCGATCGCATCAGACGTCTGAGCCCCGTGGACCGTTCTCGCGGCATAGACGCCATCAGGCGGCACGACGCGATCGACCGGGATCTGTAGATTCGCCGTGGGCCAGCCCATCGCTTCCCCCTGCTGCATCCCATGCACTACCGTACCGCGAATCCCGTAGAAACGCCCGAGGAGCGTGGCAGCCTGCTCCACGTTCCCTGCCTGAATGAGCTGACGAATCCTGGTCGAACTCACCACGCCTCCCTCAAGCATCACGGGAGTCACAGGATGCACGCGGAAACTATACAGCCCACCGAGACGTATGAGATCTTCGATATGTCCTGCCCGACCCTTCCCAAAGGCAAAATGATTCCCGACAAACAGTTCGGAGAGGGTGAGAGATCGATGCAGGATGCCTTCTGCAAATTCATCAGGACTCATCGCTGCGAATGTGGGGCTAAACTCCAGAAACACCACTTCATCGATTCCTGCGGCCTCGAAATGCGCCAACTTTTCCTCGGGGCTGGTCAGAAAGCGAAGGTCGATATGGGGTGCGAGAATTTTGACCGGATGCGGATCGAAGGTCAGGACGAGCGCAGTCCCCTGCGCCTTCCTGGCCGTCTCGACGACCGTCTGCAGCAGCGCGCGATGGCCTAGGTGGTGGCCGTCGAAATTACCGATCGTGGCGACTGGATACGCACGTGGAGGACATTTACCGGACAGCCCACGCGTGACTTTGAGCATGGTCGTCAGTGAAGGAGACGCGCCGCGTCTTTAGCAAAGTAGGTCAAAATGAGATCTGCGCCAGCCCGCTTGATCGAGAGCAACGATTCCATCATGGCGCGCGATTCATCGAGCCAACCGGCTTGGGCGGCCGCTTTAATCATGCTGTACTCACCACTCACTTGATAGGCCGCCACCGGCAACAACATCTGCGCCCTGGCCGCGGCAATAATATCGAGATACGGCAATGCCGGTTTCACCATGATGATGTCGGCCCCCTCCTCGACATCAAGGGCAATTTCGCGAAGCGCTTCCCGTCGGTTGGCCGGATCCATTTGATAGGATTGCCGATCGCCAAATTGCGGGCTTGAACCGGCCGCATCCCGAAACGGCGCATAAAAGCAGGACGCGAATTTTGCGGCATAGGCCATGATCGGCAGCTCAGGAAATCCTGCCTGATCCAATTCCGTCCGAATCGCCGCCACTCGCCCATCCATCATATCGGATGGAGCCACCATATCGGCCCCGGCTTGCGCATGGGTTCTGGCCATGGTACGGAGACAATCCAGCGTTTCATCGTTGAGGATGCGCCCGTCCTTGACGATCCCGCAATGCCCATGATCGGTGTATTCGTCGATGCAGACGTCGGTGATGACCATCACGCCAGGCACCTGGTCCTTCACCGCTTTGACCGCCCGCTGCACGATGCCGTTCGGATCGAACCCTGAACTTCCCCGCGCATCTTTCCGATCCGGAATCCCGAACAGAATGATCGCGGGAATGCCCAAGGCCACAACCTCGCGGGCCTCTTTCACCAAGAGATCGACCGAGAGCCTGAACTGGCCCGGCATCGAGGCGATCGCCTCCCGCCGATCTCGTCCTTCGACGACGAACAGCGGATAGATGAAGTCGGAAGGGGCCAGGTTCGTCTCCCGTACCATACGGCGAAAGGCCTCCTGCTGCCGCAACCGTCTGAGCCTCTGAATGGGAAAAGCCATCGAATTACTTTCTTGGAAGATTCGTTAAAAACACGACGAGGTCGCGAACGGAAATCATACCGACCAACCCGCCATCCCGCGTCACGCCAAGATGGCGAATATGCGTTTGAGCCATCAGATCGTTGGCATCGAGCAACGTCTTGTTCTCCTCGATCGTCAAAATCGGGGCCGACATAATCTGCTCAACCGTCGTCTTATGAGTATCCGCTCCAGCCGCCACCACCCGCCGAACCATATCGGTATCGGTCAAAATGCCGACAATCTCCTTCCCGTTCGTCACGAACAGGCTGCCAATCCCACGATCCCGCATGATACGTGCCGCTGTCTGGGCATCGGTATCCCGCTCAACCGTAATAAACTTCTCTCTCGGAACCATGAACGACTTGACTGCAACCATGAGAATCCCCCCTCTTACTAAACAAATCAGTTCCGTACCCCGTCGTCTACCGCGACCTATCCATGTGCAGAAACGGCCACTCGCACCCCTTCACTGAAATGCCGGACAATGGCCTCGGTCAATGCCGGCACTGTATTTTCAATCGGCATGATCGTCACCGTCAACCCATATTCTTCCGCCGTACGTGCCGTAATCGGTCCGATGCAGGCAATCGCCACCTGAGCCACGAGTTTCGTGACCGCCTCTTGCCCCCCAAAAAGCTCCACAAAGTTGCGCACAGTGGACGAACTCGTAAAGGTGAGCGCCGCCACCCGGCCATCGCAAAGTTGCTGCGTCAAAGACGCGACATCTACCGTCGGAGCGATCGTCCGGTAGACCGGAATCACATCGACAACCGCCCCCAACTCACTCAACTGTTCCGGCAAAATCTCACGAGCGACTTCGGCACGTGGAATCAGCAGACGGCTCCCACGGATGCCCACCTGAGCCAACGCGGCAATGACCCCTTCTGCTTGAAACTCGGCTGGAACGATATCCGCCCTCAATCCATGGATGCTCAATTCCTGTGCAGTGCGCGGTCCAATCGCGCAAATACGAAGCGGCGCCAAGGCGCGCGCATCTTTACCTGCGGCATGGAGACGATCCATGAAGGGCCTCACCCCATTCACGCTGGTAAAGATCAGCCATTGATAGGTATTAAGACGATTGATCGCATCATCGATCGCCTGCCAACTGACCGGAGGGACGATTTGAATCGTCGGCACCTCCACTGGCTCCGCTCCGTAAGCCGCAAGTAACTGAGAAAACTCGTGCGCCTGCTCCTGAGCCCTGGTCAGCACAATGCGTTTCCCAAAGAGCGGCTTGGTCTCAAACCAATTCAGCTGCCCTCGTAGTCGCACCACCTCGCCCACGACGATCACCGTCGGCGGTTCGAGGTGCACGGCTTCGGTTCTCGCCACAATATTGTCCAAAGTCCCCACGATGGTCTGTTGATCCGCCTTGGTCCCCCAATGAATCGCCGCTACCGGCGTCTCAGACGACCGACCTTCTGCCACTAAGTGGCCAACAATCGAGGGGAGATTCTTCATCCCCATCATGAATACGAGCGTGCCAGATGCGCCCGCCAACTTAGGCCATTCCAACAGGGTCTCCGGTTTGGTGGGATCTTCATGACCGGTCACAAACGTAACCGTGGAGGCCAGGGTGCGATGGGTCACCGGAATACCCGCATAGGCAGGCACCGCAATCGCCGCTGTCACTCCAGGGACCACCTCAAAATCGATCCCTGCAGCGGCCACCGCTTCCGCTTCTTCTCCGCCACGCCCGAATACAAAGGGGTCTCCACCCTTGAGCCGGACCACCACATGTCCCTCTTGAGCCCGTTCAATCAGCAGCCGATTGATATCGGCTTGGTCTCGATACTGACCACGCCCCCGTCGCCCAACATAGATGCGCTGCGCCGTGGCCGGAACATACTGCAGCAAGGCCGGATTGGCGAGAAAATCGTAGAGCACGACATCGGCCTGCTCCAGGCATGCCTTCCCTTTCAGTGTCAGGAGGCCAGGATCGCCTGGTCCCGCTCCAACCAAATAGACCTTTCCTGACCTTCTCGTTGTCGTCATGCCGTCCCGTAGATCCCTTGGAGAATTCTCTCGCCCCCGCGCGCAAGCAATCGTTCTGCGAGTTGAACACCGATCGACTCAGGATCCTCGATCGTGCCTTCAACAGAATCGCGAATGAGTTCCTTGCCGTCCACACTGGCCACGACGCCTTCCAATCTCACCTTTGTACCGGTCAATGTTGCATGGGCGGCGATTGGGACCTGACAGCCTCCTTGAAGCCGATGGAGCAACGCACGCTCAGCAAGAACGGCGATCTTACTCGGCGCATGGTCCAAGCCGCTCAAGAGGGAACGAATGAAGGCATCGTCCCTCCGGCCCTCAATTCCGAGCGCGCCCTGGCCAATGGCAGGCAAACTAATCTGAGGCGCCAGATACTCCGTGATTTCATGCGCCCACGCCAATCGTCGAAGTCCGGCTGCGGCGAGCACGATGGCATCGAACTGTCCCTCACGTAACTTCTTGAGACGGGTATCCAGATTCCCTCGCAACATCGCAATCGTGAGATCCGGTCTCGCATGCAAGAGTTGCGATTGACGGCGAAGGCTGCTGGTTCCAATCCTGGCACCAAGCGGAAGGTCCAGGAACGACTTTCCGTCACGACTGATCAAGGCATCCCGCGGATCCTCACGAGGCGGCACACAGAGAATCTCCAGCCCATCGGGCAGTTCCGTGGGGACATCTTTCATGCTATGCACCGCCAGATCAATCTCGCCGCTCAACAACGCTTCCTCGATCTCCTTGACAAAGAGCCCCTTCCCACCGATTTGAGCCAACGGAACGTCGAGAATCCTGTCCCCTGATGTCTGGATCCGTCGCAACGTGACCGTCACATGGGGAGCCAACGCATGTAACTGTGCCTGCACCCACTCGCTCTGATGCACCGCCAACTTGCTACCGCGCGTTCCCAGCACGACGCTCAATCGTTCATGGCTGACTTTCGACATGGCTCCCTTTCACCGACTCGTATCATGATATGGAGTAGGAAACGTCGCGGCCCGTTCGCGGCCCGGGAGTTTCTCTACACTGTCGTGGTCCGCCCGTGACGTCTCGCTGGACAAAGTCCCGCTGACGAAACTTCTATAGGAGGACGAGACGAGTAAAAAGCTGATCAACCCAAGAATCGACAAGAGGTAGACAAGCACATCCCACCGGAACCCTTCCCGCTCGCGATAGTCGAAACCGCAGGCCGGGCAATCGGGTAGAGGGTCATGTCCCAGGTACGTCTTTCGACATTTGGGACAGGTAAAGAGTTTTGGCCCTGTGCGGGTCTTCCCCATACAATTGCTGCATTCATCGATCCGGTGTCTTCGCGCCAGCTTTTGGAGTCGTCTCTTCACGACTCTGGATATTGCTCTCTACTGCACTCCCGTTGACGGCCGAACCAGCGGCATCCCCAAGGCTAAAGAATCGCCTCGCCGCCTCGACGAACGCAGCCCCGTCCGAAGAATTCACCTCGGCCTTGAGCGTCACCATCGTGTTATGAATGAGCTTGTTCACGATTGAGGACGCCATCGCCTCGACCAATTCACGCTCGGGCTCGGAGAGATTCGCCAATCGCCCCAAAGTCTTCTCGACCTCCACCCGTTTGATATCATCGGCTTTCGTACGGAGAGCCATGATGGTGGGGGTCACTTCGAGCGACTGGAGCCACTGCCGAACGATCCCGACTTCATCCACCACCATCTGCTCGGCCTTCTCGGCCTCCAGCAAACGTCCTCCGCGGTTCTGTTCAACCCGCGCTTTCAAATCATCGATGTCGAAAAGAAACGCATTATCCACATGACGCACCGCCGGATCGATATTGCGCGGGACCGAGATGTCGATCAGAAACATCGGGCGATTCATCCGTTGTTTGACCGATCGCTGCACGTCGTCCTCGCTCACGAGATAATGAGCGGCACCGGTCGATACCAGCACAATATCGGCAGACGCCATGTCCTCCCGAAACTGTTCAAAGGGAACCGCGGTGCCGCCGAATCGATCGGCCAATTCCATTCCATGTTGCGGATTCCTCGTCGTGACCCGCACATGACGGATCCCGCTGGCAATAAAATGTCTGGCCGCCAACTTGGCCATCTCCCCCGCCCCCACCAACAACACCGTCTTTTCGCTGAGATCCGAAAAGATCTTCTTGGCCAACTCGACCGCGGCATAACTGACCGACACCGCCATCTCGGCAATTTTCGTTTCCGTCCGCACACGCTTGGCGACGGAGATCGCCTTCTTCACGACTTTGTTCAGAATGATGCCGGTCGACTTGTGTGTAAGTGCTACCTCGAACGCATCTTTAATCTGCCCTAGAATCTGCGACTCGCCGACAATCATGGAGTCGAGACTAGAGGCGACACGAAATAAATGGCTGATCGCCCGATCCCCCTGGTGCCAGTAGAGATGGGGTGTCAGTTGCTCTGAAGACAGCGACAGGTGGGCATCAGCCAAAAATTCCTGAATACGACCATACCCGGCTTCAATTTCATCGACGACGGCATAGACCTCGACACGATTACAGGTCGACAGCAATATGCCTTCCCGTACCCCTTGATACGAACAGAGACGGGTCAGGGCTTCACTCATCCGGCTCTCAGGAATCGCGAGCTTCTCGCGAATTTCAACCGGGGCGGTCTTATGACTCAGACCGACAACAACAATATGCATTTCAAGACACCGGTCCGTGGCCCTTGAGGACCACGCCAATGAGGGTCAGTATCACTCCGGCAAATCCAATAATCGTCAAATAGGCAGCTCGTTTGGCTCGCCAGCCCACCGTGAGTCGTCCGAGCAACACGGCGAAGTAGAATACCCATGTCACCAACGCCCATGTTTGCTCGGGATTCCAGCTCAGGTACGACCCTCGAGAGAACTCGGCGGACAACGCCCCAGTGATGATGCCGAGCGTCAGCAGCGGAAATCCCATCACGATCGATTGCTGATTGAGATGGTCGAGAAAATCCAGCGCAGGCAGTTTTGAGTAGAGGACATTGAAGCGTTTAGACTTGAGAAGCCTGTCCTGAATCAGATACATGAGACCAGCTACAAAGGCGACCGCAAACCCCACGGTCCCGAGCATACTCAGCGTGACATGGACCCACAGCGTACGAAACACAGGACTCAACGTCGGAGCGGTTTCTGGCAAGGCCGCGGCAGAGACGAGCGACACGAGGGCCAGTGGAACGATGAACGAACCAAGCACATGCAGACGATGACGAAACTCTACAGCAAGAAAGACGAGAATCAGCATCCAGGAAAAAAACGACAGGGCTTCATGGAACCCGGGCGGCGAGACGTCTGCCGTTCCGACCATTCTCGCAACCAACGCAATGGTATGAGCAGCAAACCCGATCGCTGTCATGCCCAACGAGGCTTTGGACAGGGCCTCTGAAGGCCACAGCAGGTAGGCAAGAAAGGAAACGGTGGCCGCAAAATACAGGGCCATCGTCACCATGAAAAACATGGCGGCCATAGAGTGCTATCCCCTCAACTTTTCAGGACAAAAAGACACGCATGAAACGAGGAATTATATCGATGGCGCGAGACGGGAGTCAACCAAACGATCGCAAGATACAAGGCCGGACCACCGCCCCTCATTTCCCCGGCACCCTCTACATCGTCGGCACGCCAATTGGTCACCCTGACGACATTACGCTTCGGGCTCTTGCGACGTTGCGCCGCGTCTCGATTATTGCGTCAGAAGATCCACGCAAGACCCAGGCACTCCTGACCCATCACGGCATCACCGCCACGATCACGAGCTACGGCCCGCTCAATCGCCACGAAAAAATACAGCTCCTTCTGCATCGACTCACGCAGGGGCATGATGTGGCCTTCGTCTCAGACAATGGCACCCCGGTGATCTACGACCCAGGCAGTCTGTTTGTGGCGGCGGCCCATCGAGCAGGAATCATGGTTAAAACGATCCCGGGCCCCTCTGTCATGACGGCAGCTACGGCCATCTCTGGGTTTTCTGGCGATGCGATCATTTTTGAGGGGCACCTGCCGTCATCCAGCCTGCGTCTCACAGCATTCCTCGCCAAACTTCGCGAGGAGCGCAGAACGCTCGCCTTCTATGTAACCTCAAGATCCCTCAGAAGACTGCTACAAACTCTGGCGCAAATCTTCCCCAATAGACAGGTTGCCATTGCGATAGATCTGACGACGCCCAAGGAGACTCTTATGCGCGGAAGGTCTGAGAAGCTGCTCGATCAGATCAGACAGGTATCGAAAGACTCAGCAGTGACGGTCGTGATTGAAGGGCACAGGGCAGGATCAAAATCGAAAAAGATGAGCGGAACAATACCCCGCACTACTCATCTTCGCGGCGGCGGATGAGCACTCGAAATGATCCCTCGACGCGGTCCTGCGAGAGGACACTATGCCCCTCATTACTCACGCTGCGCGGGACATTCTGAATCGGATCTCCATCATCCAACAATACCGAAAGGATCTGTCCCTGCTCCATCGTTTCCAACTTCAACTTCGTCTTGACGAAGTTATAGGGGCAAATCACTCCTCGTAAATCCAACTCGGCATACGGTTGATCCGTCACAATCGTGCCTTTCTCTTCATCTCCAGCCACAGGTCTCTCCTTCGCATCAGTCCAAGCCATTCTTCTTGCACAGGCAGGACGCAAATCCTAGCAAGGAGTCGGCAACCCCGCAAGCACTACACTTCATGGCAGGCAAAGCAGACAAAAAAAGAAGGGGCAGCGAAACGCTGCCCCTTCCCACAGAGTCACAGAATGTATTGCGACTTAGTTCAGACCCTTGACCAAGTTTGGCTTGGAATAGTCCGTCCCATAGTCAGATCTGTTACCGCTTGCATTGCCCCATCCTGGCTGCGGTTCACATTGCCAGCAGGGAGCGGCACCGGTATATTCACCAACCGGGCTGGTGATACCGGAATCGATCTTCCCTGGCAACACTGCGCCACCAATACCACCGGTGGTGGAAGCGCTGGTCGTGTTAATCCCACGCTCAGTCCCGGGATTCGGGCGCTGCCCGAGTCCGCCGAAACCGGCGAGGCGCTCATTGCCACGCATGACGGTGATCTCTCGGACGATCTTACGTCCAGTGCCGAATGGCTGCGCCGCACTCGTTTCCTCGAACGCCTGAATGGTCACATCGTCGCCAGTCTCAAGAATACGAATCTGGTCGAAGTTGGTTTTGTCATCAAAGTACACCGTGCGGTAGTTCATGGCGCCACCACCTGCACGACCCTCATCATGAGAGCTTCCACCGCCCTCAAGATGCATCTTCTTCGCCGGAAGATCAAGGCCGATTACTCGGCCATAGATCGTCTCGGCCTGTGACAAACGATCGAGGAAGCTGCTCCGATCGAACGTGGTCACACGGGTGCTCGACCCCGACACATCGCCGACTCCTTCGCCCACGCCCAACCCTGATTGGTTAGATTGCAAGCGCTCCTGAGCGATTGACACACCCACGGAACCGACAAAAAGAATTGCCGTTCCTAGTGCCAACACTTTACGCATGTGCTGCCTCCTTGGTGAGATTAGAGAATGAAGTGAAATGACGGACAAACAAGATGGGACCAACATGATCAGGTTTATGCTGTTTCATTACGACTACGGGGCGGACTATAGGCCACCAATTCGGACATGTCAAGAGGCATAATCGTGAGTAATTTAGCATTGATTGAAGCACTACAGAAGGATTGCCCCGCAATAAAAACACTCAGAAATCCTGCTCTACTGCAACTATATGGTGCCCAGAGGGAGGGTTGAACTCCCACTCTCTTACGAGAACCGGATTTTGAGTCCGGCGCGTCTGCCAGTTCCGCCATCCGGGCATAGACCATATTCACAAAAGAAACGCCGCACATTCTTAACACGAAGCCATGTGCGGGTCAATCAATCTCCCCTCTTTTCTTACACATGAACGCAGTGCTACACTGACGCCTCTACCCACTCATACATTATGTGCAGGAGGATCCTTAGATTATGTCAGACGTTCAGTGCGTCACGTGCGGACAGGCAGGAGAAGCCATCACAGACACCCTCTTCATGGGAAAGCTCGAAACCGAGATCAAAGCCAAGGTCTGCAAACCCTGCTGGAAAAAATGGGAAGGCATGCGGGTCATGGTCATTAACGAGTATCAGGTCAACCTGGGCGAAGAAAGCGGCAGAGAACTCGTCAAAAAGCAGATGAAAGCGTTCCTGAAGCTCGGCGAACAAATTGACACCGCAAAGATCGATCAAAACTTTCGCCCGCAAGCCTAAGCCTCACAGCCACTCAACGGGCTCCGGCACCTCCTCTTTGTCCGTGCTGGCGAATTTCACCTGATTTTCTCCAGCGATCTCGCAGGCTTCGTTGACAGGCCTGTTTCGGAAATGCTAAGTTGCTCCCTTCTTGATCCATCCATGTGGATGATCAGCATCTCCTCACGACCTTAAAAATGCAGGGAAGAGGAACGGGTTTGTCGTGATTACACAGATGCATATTAAGGGGTTGATGTTCGATCCCTATAATAACGCCTATATCGTGGTGCTACGCGATGAAGAACATTCCGACATGCTCCCCATTTGGGTCGGGAAATCAGAAGCGGGGGCGATCAGCATGGCGATGGAAAATGTCACGCCTCCCCGGCCGATGACGCACGACTTCATGAAGTCGTTTCTCGATGCATATAATGCGAAAGTCATTAGTGTGGTCATTACGGATCTGTCTGAGCATACCTACTTTGCCAAGATTCACTTGATGTACGAAGACTCAGAATATACCGTCGATGCCAGACCCAGCGATGCGATTGCACTCGCCCTTCGGTCTAATGCGCCGGTATTTGCCAATGACAGCGTCATTACGAAACAAAGCTCCGAGGAACTTGAACAGTGGCTGGAAAATCTTAAGCCGGAAGATTTTGGCAAACTGGACTCCTGATCCAAGGACACCCGATATATGAGCACCGTCAATTCACCCAAAGAGCAAAGCCTGATTGAATATCGGGTAGACCGCATTCTCGAGGAGGCCAACACTGATACCCGAATCGTCGTGCTGGCAAGACAGGACGGCTCCCTCGATACATTCCCGATCTGGGTCGGGGCCGCGGAAGGCAATGCCATTAAGTTAGCGCTCGATGCCATGATCACGCCACGCCCCATGAGCCATGATTTGATCAAGAGTTTCGCGGAACACTTGAGCGTCACGATTCAGCGTGTCGTCATTGCCGACGTGAAAAGCAGCACCTATTATGCGACCGTCTATGTCGCCAACAAAGGCGTGGAGCGGACGATCGACGCCAGACCCAGCGATGCGATTTCCCTGGCGTTGCGAGCTCATTGCCCGATCTACATCACCCAGGACGTATTGACCAGGCGGAGCACCACCAATCTCGATGCCTGGCTCGCAAAACTCGAATCGAAGAATATCGGCACACCGGAAGTACAGGAAACCTGATTCACTCGTTAGCGAAGGAGCACGAAAACACAATGTTGACCTACCAACAAAAGCCTTTAGACGTACAGGAGAAGTGGTATCTCGTGGATGCAGAAGGGAAAACACTGGGCCGCCTGGCAGCTCGCGTGGCAGGAATGTTACGCGGCAAACACCGGCCGACCTTTACCCCCAATGTCGACATGGGCGACCATATCGTGATCGTGAACGCTGAGAAGATCCACCTGACCGGCGACAAGATGACCACGAAGCTCTATCGTCACCATACCGGGTTCCCGGGCGGACTCAAGACCGAATCGGCGCAGCATGTCTTCCGAAAAGACCCCACGATCCTCTTGACCAAAGCGATCGAAGGCATGTTGCCGAAGACCCCATTGGGAAACGGCATGGCCAAGAAACTCCGCGTCTATGTCGGACCAGTTCATCCGCACCAGGCCCAAGGACCGGAACCGATTATCCTGTAATCAATCATCACCGAGAGTGAAGAAGGAGACGTTGTAGCATGGCAGCAGTAACTCAATATGCAACCGGACGACGCAAATGCGCAGTCGCCAGAGCCTGGGTCACCGGGACGGCAGGCGACATTACGATCAACGATCAACCGATTGAGAAGGCATTCCCACGCCTGACCTTGCGGCAGATCATCCAGTTCCCGCTCGAAATCGGCGGGGTCGTCGGGCAGTACTCGATTAAAGCCACGGTACATGGCGGCGGAGAAGTCGGACAAGCCGGCGCCCTCCGTCATGCAATCGCACGTGCGTTGGTCGTGCTGAATCTCCCCCTCCGTACGCCACTGAAGAAGGAAGGCTTGCTGACACGCGACTCGCGCGTCAAAGAGCGGAAGAAGTACGGACAGAAGGGCGCGAGAAAGAAGTTCCAGTACTCGAAGCGATAAACATCGGAGCCACAGTCAGAAAAAGGGAAGGCTCCATGCCTTCCCTTTTTTTGTGTCTGTAGGGTCCGCCATAGGTGAGCACGATGAAAAAGATACGCGTCGCAATTGCAGGAGCCAGTGGATATGCCGGAGCGGAGCTCGTCCGCCTGGCAGCCCTCCACCCGTATTTCGAGCTGCACGCCGTCACATCGGAAAAATCCGCGGGAACCCCCGTGGCCTCAGTCTTCCCCAGTCTGGCAGGGCTCGTATCTCTTTCATTTCAAGCGCTCTCACCCGAAGCCTTAGCAGATCAGGTCGACGCGGTCTTCTTAGCGCTTCCTCATACCAAGTCATTGGAGCCAGTCTCCGCCTGTCTTCAAACAGGCAAACTGGTGGTCGACCTCAGCGCCGACTATCGCCTGAAAGATTCCGCTGTCTATGAGCAATGGTATCGCACGCCGCATACCTATGCGGGCCTCCTGAAGGATGCGGTCTACGGACTTCCGGAATTACACCGTGCCGCCATCGCCAAAGCCAAGTTGGTGGCCTCGCCAGGCTGTTATCCGACTGCCGCTATTCTACAGTTGGCCCCACTCTTCGCCCACGACCTCGTGCAACCGAACACCGTGGTCATCGATGCGAAATCTGGCATTTCAGGCGCAGGGCGAAGCCCGGCTCTCCCCTATCATTTTCCGGAAGCCCATGAATCTCTAGAGCCCTACAAAATCGGGCAGCATCGGCACATCCCAGAGATCGAACAGGAACTCGGTGGATTACTTCAACGGGCCTCATCGCCGACGGGAGCAGGGGCCACACGGCCGATCGTGACATTCACTCCCCACCTTGTCCCAATGAATCGCGGTATTTTGAGCACCGCCTACTGCAAACTGAAGAGCCCGATGGCACTGGACAACCTCCGCATGCTGTATCGAGACTTTTATAAGGGGGAGCGATTCGTCAGAGTCCAGGAAGACATCATGCCGAATCCTCGCTACATCAAAGGTTCAAACTATTGCGACATCGGCGTCTATCTCGACCCCCGTTCCGGTTCAGTCATTACGGTGGCCGCGCTGGATAATCTGGTGAAGGGTGCCGCAGGGCAAGCCATTCAGGCGATGAATCTCATGTCCGGCTTCCCGGAGGAAACAGGATTGACGGCTCCAGCGGCCTATCCCTAACGCATACAAACCAAGACGGCCCTTTCACCATGACAACCAAGAAGACATCAACCACATCTCCACGACGCGGAATCACCGCGCCACAAGGATTCCGCGCTGCCGGCATCCATTGCGGGATCAAGAAGCCTGGCCTACTCGATCTCGCGCTGGTCGCCTCAGAACAGAGCGGCCCCATTGCCGGTGTCTTCACGCTGAATCAGGTGGTTGCAGCACCGGTCGTCGTCGATCGCCTACATTTACGCAAAGGAGTCGGGCGAGCCATTCTCGTCAATAGTGGTAACGCCAACGCCTGTACGGGCGCTAAAGGGTTGGCTGCCGCAAAAAAAACCGCGGCCCTGGTCGCACGACACGTAGGAGTCCCCTCGCACCAGATCTTCATCGGATCGACCGGCGTGATCGGCCGTGTCTTGCCGCTGACTCAAATCATGAAGGGAATCCCGAACGTATTCAGCCAGCTCAGCAATCGTGGAGGCCCAGACGCCGCACGAGCAATTATGACGACTGATCTGCGCCCTAAATCGATTGCCCTTCAAGACACCATCGGCGGTCGCTTGATTACCATCGGCGGGATGGCCAAGGGCTCTGGCATGATCCATCCCAATATGGCCACGATGCTGGGCTATTTCACCACGGATGCCTCGATCACGAGGAGCGCCCTCCAACGAGCCCTCACGCTGGCGGCCAACGAGTCATTTAATTGCATCTCGGTCGATGGAGACACGAGCACCAACGATACCGTCCTTTGCTTGGCGAACGGCATGGCGGAGAACCGCACTATCAAGGAAGGCACTCCCGCCTTTCGTCGGTTTCTGCAACTCCTGACAGAAGCCTGTCAGGCTCTGGCGCTGGCGATCTGCCGCGACGGCGAGGGAGTCACCAAAGTCGTGAAGATTGAGGTAACCGGCGCAGCCACCGTGGCACAAGCCAGGCAGGTTGCCCAAACCATTGCCACCTCAAACTTGGTAAAAACGGCTCTCTTCGGAGAGGATGCCAATTGGGGACGTGTCATGGCCGCAATCGGCCGGGCCGGAGTTCCAATTATCCCCTCAAAACTGAATGTGTGGTTTGACGAGGTCCAGATGGTCCGGAGCGGAATGGGCCTCGGACTCGTTGCCGAACGCCGTATTGCCAAGGTTTTCCGTCAGAAAGAATTTACGATTTCTGTGGGATTAGGCAACGGTCGTCACCGATCCCATATGTGGACGACCGACCTGTCGTTCGATTATGTCCGTATTAACGCAAGCTATCGATCCTAGGGCATAATTCCACCCTGTCGTCTTGCAAACGCAATGTCATTATGCTAGCGTGCCAAGGCTTTAGTAGTCAGGAGACTGTCTCCTTCTCGCATAATTTCGTGCGTTGAGGAACCAGATCAAATTCATATCGGCGTCATGGACGTCGCTCGACTTGAGAATAAGGGGGCCAGTCCCCCTCATCTGCGTCAGCGGGTGCTCTGCAAGTCTTGAGGGGAGGTGAAGGCATGGGAGTGGTTTCGATCAAGGAATTGCTAGAAGCGGGTGTCCATTTCGGACACCAGACGAATCGGTGGAACCCAAAGATGAAGAAGTTCCTCTTTGGCGAACGTAACGGCATCTACATCATCGACCTTCAGCAAACATTGGCTCGTATGGAGCAGGCCTATGCCTTCGTCCGCGACACCGTCGCCGCCGGCCAGTCGGTCTTGTTTGTCGGGACCAAGCGACAGGCTGCCGAGATCCTTCAAGAAGAAGCCCTGCGCGCCAACATGTTCTTCGTCAACCAGCGTTGGCTCGGCGGAATGCTCACGAACTTCCAGACCATCCGGAAGAGCATCGATAAGATGAAAAAGCTGGAGACCAAGCTCGCGGATCCCAGCCAATACGGCTTGAAGAAAAAAGAAATCATGAAGATGCAGAAAGAGATCGTCAAGCTCCAGAAGTATCTGAGCGGCATCAAAGACATGCGCGGCGTCCCCGGAGCCGTCTTCGTGCTCGACACCCGCATCGAACACCTTGCCGTGCAGGAAGCCAAGCGGCTTGAGATTCCGATGATCGCGATCCTGGACTCGAACTGCGATCCGGACCACATCACCTACCCGATCCCTGGAAACGACGACGCCATTCGCTCCATTAAACTCATCACGTCCCTTATTGCCAACGCCTGTATCGAAGGCGCCAATATACGGGCACAGCGCGAAGAGGCGGACTTTAAACCAGCGCCTGTGGCTGGCGGTAAACCAGCAGCCATGAGCCTCGCAAGCACGCCGGCCTCATAACGTCCGGCATAGCATAGGTCAACTACGGCACTCACTGTTTACTGAAAAGGACCGTCACGTATGGCTGGATCAAGTCAGCTTGTCAAAGAACTGAGAGAAAAAACCGGCGCCGGTTTCCTCGACTGCCAGAAAGCACTCACCGAGAATGGCGACGATATCGAGAAAGCCGTGGATTACCTACGGCAAAAGGGCTTGGCCGCGGCACTCAAAAAGTCCGGCCGTGAGACCAACCAAGGCCTCATCCACTCGTATATCCACATGGGTGGAAAAATCGGCGTGCTGATCGAAGTCAATTGCGAAACCGACTTCGTGGCCAGGAACGAAGAGTTTAAATCCTTCGTCAACGACTTGGCCCTCCAGGTTGCAGCTGGAAAGCCCTCTTACGTCAAACGGGAAGATATTCCCGCCGAGCTGATCGCAAAAGAGCGATCGATCTATGAGGGACAGGCCAAAGAAATGGGCAAGCCTCCGGCGGCTTGGCCGAAGATCGTCGAAGGCAAGCTGGAGAAGTTCTTCCAAGAGAGCTGTCTCATCGAACAAACCTTCGTAAAAGACACCGCCGTTACGATCAAAGATCTTCTGGCCTTGAAGATCTCAAAGATCGGCGAGAACATGAACATCCGCCGCTTCACCCGGTATCAATTAGGCGAAGCATGAGCTCTGCCAACTATCGGCGCATCCTCCTCAAAGTCAGCGGAGAGATGTTGGCCGGTGAGCAGGGCTATGGCATCCAACCTTCCATCCTTGAAGGTCTTGCCACGGAAATTGCCTCCGTCGTGGCCCTCGACATCGAAGTCGCAGTGGTCATCGGCGGCGGCAATATCTTCCGCGGTATTGCCGCCAGCGCATCCGGCATGGAACGGGCCTCCGCCGACTATATGGGGATGCTCGCGACCGTCCTCAATGCCTTGGCTCTGCAAAATGCACTCGAGCGCATCGGCATCATGACGCGTGTCCAATCGGCAATCGAAATGCGTCAACTGGCAGAGGGCTATATCCGCCGCCGGGCCATTCGCCACCTTGAGAAAAAACGTGTTGTGATCTTTGCCGGTGGCACGGGTAATCCCTACTTCTCCACCGATACCGCCGCCGCACTCAGAGCGATGGAAATCGGGGCGCAGGTCATCATGAAGGGGACCAAAGTCGACGGCATTTACGATGCCGATCCCGTGAAGAATCCCACGGCCACAAAGTATCAGACCATTTCCTTTCTCGCGATCTTGAATCAGAATTTGAAAGTCATGGACGCGACGGCCATCAGCCTCTGCATGGACAACAATCTTCCGCTGATCGTGTTCAACCTGAAGGAACAAGGCAACTTCAAACGCGTCGCCACTGGCGAAGCGATCGGAACAGTTGTCACGCCCGATCGCCGCTAATATTCCAGGGAGTCTCGCATGTCGAATCCTGCCGCTATCCACCAAAAAGTCATGGAAAAGATGGAGTCCGCACTGGAATATCTGAAGCGCGACTTGGCTGGACTGCGGACAGGAAGAGCCTCTGTGGCCCTCTTCGACGGTGTCCGTGTCGACTACTACGGCACCATGACCCCGCTGAAGCAGGTGGCCAATATTTCGACACCCGAAGCGCGCCTCATCACGATCCAACCGTGGGAACCGAACCTGATCAAGGAAATCGAAAAAGCCCTGGCCGGATCGAACCTCGGCGTGACCCCGTCAAACGACGGAAAAATTATTCGCATTCCCCTTCCTCCGCTCACCGAAGAACGCCGTAAGGAACTCGGCAAGGTCTGCAAAAAGCACGGCGAAGATACCAAAGTCGTGGTGCGAGGGTTTCGTCGAGATGGCAACGAAGAGTTGAAGAAACTGCAAAAGGATGCCAAGTTGACAGAAGACGATTTACGGAAAGCCGAGGCAGACACCCAGAAGCTGACCGACCAATACATTCAAAAGGTCGACGACGTGGTGAAGAAAAAAGAACAAGAAATCATGGAAGTGTGACTGCGGCCTCGACCTTGCTACCCACCTACGCCACCGTCGATCTCTCGGCACTCGCCCACAATCTCTCGTGTATCCAAGGCTATCTCTCTCCCGGCTGCGAGGTCATGGCCATCGTCAAGGCCAACGCCTATGGGCATGGAGCCGTTGAGATCGCTCACGCCCTTGCACGCAAAGGTATCGGACGATTTGCCGTCGCCTCGCTTGAGGAGGGGATCACACTCCGTCAAGCCGGCCTCTCGACTCCCATCGTCGTGCTGGGAGCACTCTTCGACCAGCAACTGGCAGACCTGGTCGCGCACCGGCTGACCCCGGTCATCAGCAATGGATCTATCCTACCTGCCTTGGCACAAGCAGCCAACTCACAGCCATCCCCCTATCCGATTCACCTCAAGATCGAAACCGGCATGGGGCGGTTGGGTTTTTCGCCGGAAGAATTGCGCCCGCTCCTCGATAACCCTCTCTTGCGGGGTGCACTTCACGTCGAGGGCTTGATGACACATCTTGCCGACGCAGACGGAACGGATACCGCCTTTACGGAGCGACAGATTGGCATATTTCAGGCCATCCTGGAACAGGTCCGGCGGCGTGGACTTGCCCTCCCGCTGGTACATACGGCCAACAGTGCCGCCATCGTCAGGTTTCCCGAATCTCATTACTCACTCGTGCGCCCCGGCATCATGCTCTATGGGTACCACACCCTGCCAGTCTCCACGCCCGCGCCAAACCTACAACCGGTCCTTTCACTGCATTCCACCATCGCCCACATACGGACCATTCCACGGGGAGGAACAGTCAGTTACAACAGGACATTTATCGCGAATAGACCAACGCGGATCGCAGTACTGCCCATCGGCTATGCCGACGGTTATAGTCGGCAACTCTCCAATCGCGGATCGGTGTTGATTCAAGGTCGTCGCGCCCCGATCGTCGGCCTGGTCTGTATGGACATGATCATGGTGGATGTCACAGACATCCCAACGGTAGAAGTTGGCGAGACCGTCACATTGATCGGGAAGCAAGGTGGGGCAGCTATCTGGGCAGATGAAGTCGCTGATTGGATCAGCACGATCCCCTACGAAGTCCTCTGCGGGATCGGTTCTCGCGTCCCTCGCCTCTACGAATCGGCCTGAGGTCTGGCCGCCCTCTCCCAACTCGCCGCAGATTCAACTCCCCAGTGCATAACATTCAGCCGCGTCTGACCAGAGCCTGAAAGACCTCGTTGGGCGTTTTAAATCCGAGTGATTTTCTAGGTCTACGGTTGAGCAGGCGTTCGACCCTCGCCACCGTCGCCGGGTG
>JAUSMA010000032.1 GCA_030645475.1 Nitrospirota bacterium | reverse complement strand
GGGTTGCAGATGATGGTGACCGGGGTGGTGCAGAACATGACGGGGGAAAGTGCGCAACGGGCCGCGCTCGGAGCCGGCGCAATCGTCATCGATGTGCTCGCGTCGAACGATGGCCGTCTGCCACATGAGAAGATCGAGCGTATCCGGACGATGCGGCCGGACATGATCTTGATGTCCGGAGGGACGGACGGCGGCGCTGTCACCCATGTGGTGGAGATGGCGGAGTACATAGCGGCGGCGGACCCACGCCCTCGATTTGGAGCCACCTATAAGCTCCCGTTGGTCTACGCGGGCAACAAAGACGCGCAGCCGCAAGTGAAGAAAATCCTGGGAGAGAAAACCGCGCTGGTGCTGACCGACAACATTCGTCCTGTTTTGGAACGGGAGAACCTTGCGCCAGCGCGCAACAAGATCCACGACCTGTTTCTCGAACATGTCATGCAACAGGCGCCGGGCTACAAGAAGCTGATCGAGATGGCCGGTGCCCCGATCATGCCGACACCGGCGGCAGTCGGTGTGATCATGGAAACGATTGCCAAGCGAGAGCATTTAAATTTGATCGGGGTGGATATCGGCGGCGCGACGACGGACGTGTTCTCGGTCTTCGAGGGACTGTTCAACCGGACTGTCAGCGCGAACCTCGGGATGTCTTACAGTATTTCCAATGTGTTGGCGGAGGCAGGGCTCGCCAATATCATGCGGTGGGTGCCTTTTACGATCGACGAACAAACGCTCCGCAACCGGATCAAGAACAAGATGGTCCGGCCGACGACGATTCCGCAGACGCTGGACGAGTTGCAGATCGAACATGCGATTGCCCGTGAAGCGCTCCGGCTCGCCTTGATCCATCATAAGTCCCTCGCGACGGCCCTCAAGGGGATACAACAAGAACGCACGATTTCTGATGTGTTCGAACAGCAGCAGTCCGGCAAGACGTTGATCGACATGCTCAAGCTCGATTTGATCGTCGGGAGCGGCGGGATTCTGTCCCATGCGCCGCGCCGTATCCAGTCGATGCTTATGATGGTGGATGCCTATGAGCCGCTCGGGGTGACGAGGCTCTCAGTCGACAGTATCTTCATGATGCCGCATCTGGGCGTGCTCTCGGCGATCGATGAGAAGGCGGCAACCGATGTCTTCGTTCGTGATTGCATGGTCTACTTGGGGACCTGCGTTGCGCCGATCGGGCAGGGGAAAGATGGAGAACGGTGTGCGGACTATGCCATCACCTTCTCAGATGGCCGCATCGATAAGGGGCAACTCTCATTTGGCGATCTGCGGCTGGTGCCTCTGGCCAGCGATCAGAAGGCCTCGATCACGATTCAGCCGGCGAAACAGGTGAACCTCGGGGCAGGGGTAGGAGTTGCCGTCACGCGTGAGGTGCAAGGCGGTGTGGTGGGACTCCTCCTCGATGGACGCGGGCGTCCCTTGCAGTTGCCGACCGACCACGATGCCAGAGTGGCATCGTTGAAGAAATGGTATCAGGCCGTCGATCTCTACCCGAAGGGGAGCTGATGGCTGATAGCGTATGGCGTATAGTCGGATTTGCATCAGCTCTTGATTTCTGACCATCAGCCATATGCCATCAGCTATTAGCTCCTAGACTTTAAATTATGGCGCATTCCTACACTCCAGGCCTCACCGTCACCGAGCAGGCAACCATCCGTCGTCGACGGCTGTTGTCGCTGCCGGGCATCGTGCTGGTCACAGCGGGAGAAACCGTGCGTGCGAATCAGCCGGTCGCTCGTGCGGAATTGCCGGGGAAGGTCTATCCCCTGAACCTCGCCAATCAGTTGGGTGTGGCGCCGGATGAGATCCATGAGTATTTGATCAAGAAGGCAGGCGATCCCGTTCACAAAGACGAGGTCCTGGCCGAGAACAAGCCCCTCATCAAGTGGTTCAAGACGGAAGTGCTCTCACCGATCACCGGTATCGTGGAATCCCTGTCGACCGTCACAGGCCAGGTGCTGTTGCGAGAACCGCCGCGCGTCCTGGAGTTGCTCGGCTATGTGGATGGGCTCATTGTCGAGGTGATTCCCCTGCAGGGCGTCGTGGTTGAGACTGATTGCAGCCTGGTGCAGGGCATCTTTGGCATCGGTGGTGAAACCAGGGGCGAGATCGTGATTGCCGTGACGTCGCCGGACGAAGTGCTCACGCCGCGTCACCTGACGACGGCCATGAAGGGCAAGGTCGTCGTGGGGGGCTCCTTCATCTCGTCGGAGGCGCTGACTCGCGCGAAAGAGGTGGGGGTCGCAGGGTTGGTTATTGGCGGCATTCATGATAAGGATTTGCGCGCACTCCTGGGCTACGATCTTGGCGTGGCCATCACAGGCACAGAACAAGTTGGCTTTACCCTGATCCTCACAGAAGGGTTCGGCACCATTCCCATGGCCGGCAAGACCTTCAATTTGCTTTCCGCCCATGCGGGCCAACAGGCTTCGATTTCAGGCGCGACGCAAATTCGTGCCGGCGTCATTCGACCGGAGATCATTATTCCCAAGGGGAGATCGGGTGCGCAGGCTGTTGCCGCCGTTGCGGAGCGAGAAGGTATCAGGATCGGCGACCAGGTACGCGTCATTCGAGATCCCCTATTCGGGAAGATCGGCGAAGTGGCAAGTCTGCCGTCCGATCTCCAGAAGATTCCGACCGAGAGCGACGTGCGTGTGATGGAAGTCCGTTTTCCAGATGGCAGCAGGGCCATGATTCCCAGGACGAATATCGAGTTAATTGAAGGCTCGTAAGCGTGAAACGTGAGACGTTAGACGTGAAATGTAACAGGGCTCGTTCAACATGCGGGCGTATTCTGCTACTAGCGGCTGCTCTTTGTTTGCCTGTTTTGCCGGTGTTTGCGCAGGTCGACGCCCAGACGAAGAAAACTCTCTCTCCCCCGCAAGACGTTCGTGTCTTCGATACCCCGAGTGATGGTGGCGGTAGTTTGACTGTTGTCTGGGCTCCTGCGCCATACGATAGTGCCGTGACCAAGTATCAGATCTTACTGAGCGATGGGACAACGGTGCCTGACCCGGCTGCAATGAAAGTCGTGGCGGAGTTCCCTGCGAACCAGCATTATATTCGTGAATCCAAGTGGCCCTGGTGGACAAGGCCGGCGACTGGAGACCAGCACCAGTTCACGCTGAGGAATGGGCGGGGCGTCGAACTGAAGGACGGAGTCGTCTATAGCGTCGCCGTGGCTGCGGTTCTGAGTGACGACCGTGGCATCGCCCAGCCGGTGCAGGCGACGTCGCAACCGAACTGGATGAACTGGAATCAGATCAATAATTTGCTTCTGGCGCTATTGTTCGGTGGCATCGTGTTCTATGCGATCAGTACGGCCAGAAAGCGGGAGATCTTTCTCCGGCGCATTCCCGGCCTCGATGCCGTGGATGAGGCCATCGGCCGCGCGACCGAGTTGGGCAAGCCGATCCTCTACTTGACCGGCGCCCACGACATGAGCGATCCCTCCACCATTGCCGCGGCGGTCATCCTCGGGCGTGTGGCCAAACGTACGGCGGCCTACGAGACCGAGTTGCTCGTGCCGCACCGCGATCCCATCACCATGGCCGTCTGCCAGGAAATTACGAAACAGGCTTACCTGGAAGCAGGCAAGCCGGATCTCTACAAGGACGATTCGAATTTTTTCATTACGTCCGACCAATTCAGCTATACCGCGGCAGTGGACGGCATCATGCTGCGGAAAAAACCGGCTGCAAACTTCTTTATGGGATCCTATTTCGCGGAAGCTTTGCTGTTGACGGAAACAGGCGCGAGCACCGGTGCCATTCAAATCGCCGGGACGGATTCCGATCACCAGCTGCCGTTCTTCGTCACCACCTGCGACTACACCTTGATTGGAGAGGAGCTCTACGCGGCCAGTGCCTATCTCTCCAGGGAACCGGTGCAGGTCGGCACGCTGCGCGGTCAGGACATCGGCAAGGCGCTCATCCTCGTGGTGCTCGGCGTCGGGACCATCCTGGCCACCCTCGGGGTGATGCTCGATGCGCAATGGCCGAAACTGTTTCTGGATGTGTTCAAGGACGTGAAATGATTTTTCTTCGCCGGCAGGTTCCGCTCCTGATTACGCTCATCACCGGATTGGTATTCGCGGCGCAATATTATGTGCCGCATCCGGCTTCGGAGCAGATGCTGACCTCCGTCACCAAATGGCTCCAGATCATCGGCGGGTTCGCGCTGGTGCTGGGTGTCAGCAGCCTGTTCCAGGTCCATGCCATGAAGATCCGCCGAAAGGAAGCGGGGTGGGGCTATAGTTTTGTGCTGTACGTCAGCATGCTGGGTACGATCGCGGTCGGCCTCTGGTCGAACGGCAAAGAAGCGGTCGATGGCGCGATGACATCCTTCGGCTGGATCTATAACTACATGATGGTCCCGCTGCAGGGGACGATGTTTGCGATTCTCGCACTGTTTATTGCTTCTGCCGCCTATCGGTCGTTCCGCGCGCGGAGCCGTGAGGCGGCGGTGCTGCTCATTGCGGCCGTCATCGTCATGATGGGCCGCGTCCCGCTCGGAGAATATCTCATCCCGATCAGCGGTGATCTCTCTCAGTGGATCTTGAACGTGCTGAATGCATCGGTGCGGCGCGCGATCTTGATCGGCGTCAGTCTTGGCACAGTCGCGCTCTCCATCAAGATTATCTTCGGCATGGAGCGGTCGTATCTCGGCGGGGGAAAAGAGTGATGGCGAGCAGCCAGCTATCAGCCGTCAGCTCTCAGCTTCGGAGTCGACGACTCGTTTCTTACCTGAAGGCTGATTGCTGATGGCTGAATGCTCGGTGGCGACGAAGGAGCAACTGTGAGTTTCGCTGAACGCATGCTGAAGATCGACCGGCGGATCATCTTTTTGGTGATCGGACTCTGCACGCTGTTGCCACTGCTCTATCCGGTCGGGTTGCCGATCAAGATTTCGCCGGAGGTGCGCGGGGTCTATGACTACATCGAGTCGCTCCCCGAGGGATCCGTGTTTCTCCTCTCGCTGGACTTCGATCCTGCCTCGAAGCCCGAGCTGCATCCCCAATCGATTTCGTTGCTCCGGCATGCCTTCCGGAAGAACCTGCGCGTGATCGCGATGACGCTCTGGGTTTCCGGAACCGGCATGGCCGATCAGGTCGTCACGCAGGTGGCCCGCGAGATGGGCAAGGAAAGCGGGAAGGACTATGTGTTCCTTGGCTGGAGTCCCGGCGGGACCGCCGTGATCATCAATATGGGTCAGGACCTCTACGGGGCCTTTCCGGCCGACTATAACGGCAAGCCCACGAAGGGCATGCCGGTGCTCCAAGGTATTGCCAATCTTCGCGATGTGAACTATGCGATCAGCCTGGGTGCGGGGAATCCCGGCGTAGAAGCCTGGTATGTGTTTGGTAAGGACAAGTACAAGTTCGAACTTGGAGGGGGTTGCACCGGCGTGATGGCGCCGGGGCTCTATCCTCTGTTGCGGAGCGGCCAGATCAACGGTCTCATCGGCGGCTTGCGGGGCGCGGCAGAGTATGAGACTTTGATCGGTCAAAAAGGGAAGGCCATTGCCGGCATGGATGCGCAATCGGCCACCCATCTTGCCATCATCGTGCTCGTGATCATCTGCAATCTGTTCTATTTCTCCATGCGTAGACAGGCCACATTACAGAGCCGCTCGGGAGCGTGAGGACCAATGCCGATTGAAACCATCATCGGGGCCTGGGTGGCGACGGGGTTGACCCTCTTCATCTTCTCGTTCCTCTATAAGGACAACCCGTTATTCAAATTGGCGGAGAACCTCTACGTCGGCGTGTCGGTCGGTTATACCATCGTCAAGACGTACGACACCGTCGTCGTGCATCTCGTGTGGAAGCCGATCGTGGAGAACGGGGAATGGGCCTTGTTGATCCCAGTTGCCATTGGGGCGCTCATGCTCACGCGATATGTTCCTAAGGCCGCCTGGCTGTCGCGTTATGCCTTCGCATTCATTGTAGGGGTTGGGTCCGGGCTTGCGATCCCTCGTGTGATTTCTTCGTACATTCTCAAACAGATTGAGGACACGGTCCGCCCCCTCCTGATAATGGTGCCTGGCGAGGGGCTTGCGTTTACCTGGAATCTCCTCAACCCGGCCAGCAGCATCAACACCATCATCATCTTGGTCGGGGTCAGCTCCGTCCTGTTTTACTTCTTCTTTTCCGTCGAGCATACGGGGCCTGGCAAGGTCGTTGCGCGGACCGGAATTCTCTTCCTGATGATCGCTTTCGGCGCGGCGTTCGGCTATACCGTGATGGCTCGCATGTCCTTGTTGATCGGTCGTTTGACCGACCTCATCGAGTTCACCGACCCCTCCTATGGCCGACCGAGCCTCTGGCTCCTGGGTTTGACCATCCTCACCTTGGTGGTGATGGCTCGCCGATCCGGCAGCAAGCCCCAAGAATAGACGCAGGATGCTGAAAAAGTCCGCCAGCAGCGTTCTCGGCTCATCGAAATCCTCAACGTACCCCTGAGGGTACGCCTCCGGTTTCGATTCTCCTGCGGCCTTGCTGGACGGCCTTTTTGAGCATCCTGTAGGAATGTTCTCCAAATGAACCAGTTCACCGGTTGCAGCTTCCGTAAAGGCTTGGTTACAATGGCGCTCCAATAAGGAGCGCCATGACTACTACAATCACGATCCCGCACGATCCCAAGCAATGCCCCGCTCTTCGTAATCTTCAGTTCTCACCGATCAAAGAGGGTGAGGAACAGTACATGGTCCTCTGGGATCCCACGGGGCTGAGCAAAGAAAAGCTCGTGCTGCCGCTCAACTATTTCTTCATCATTCAGCATTTCGACGGCGAACATTCGCTGGCGGAAATCGGGGCGCTCTATCTCAAACGATTCGGTGAATTCCTCGTGCCCAGCAAGATCGATCAGCTGGTGGTCGACCTGAACGAGAAGCTGTTCCTGGAAGGTCCTCGGGCTGAAGATGCCCGGCGATTGGCGCGTGAAACCTATCGGCAGAGCCCGCTGCGTGGCGCAGCCTTTGCCGGGCGAGGGTACGAAGCAGAAGGCGCGAAACTGAAAAAGCAGATCGACGGATTCTTTACGTCAAAAGAAGGACCGGATTTCAAACCGTCAGAGAATGCGGGGAAGAAGATCAAGGGCCTCGTCGCTCCAACCTACGACCTGAAACAAGCAGGCCCGATCTATGCCTGGGCCTACAAAGAGCTGCAAGATGCGGAGCAGCCGGATCTGTTCGTGATCATCGGCACGGCCTCTGCCGGATTGGACCATGTCTTTGCCGTGACGGATAAGGATTTCGAGACACCGCTCGGGGTTGTCACCGCCGACCAGCCGATTCTCAGCCAGCTCAAGGCCAAACTCCCGACCTTCTTTGAAGACGATCTTTGCCACCAAGCGGAACAGGCGATCGAGTTTCAGCTTCCCTTTCTTCAGGACATCGTGGGGAGCAAGAAGCCCTTCACCATCGTCCCGATCTTGAGTGCCTTCTCTGCTGCCAGCCTGGGTGATCCCACCGTTCGCCAATCGGTCGATCAGTTTTTGACCGGGCTTCGCGAGGTCCTCACGCAATCGGGCCGGTCCTACTGTGTGATCGCAGCAGGAGAACTGGCTCATTTGGGCATGCGCTACGGAGACAAGGCGCCTCCGACGGACTTCTCCTTCCATCGTTGCATGCAGTTCGACCTGGAGATGTTGAAGCCGGTCGAGGAGCGCCAGCCGGAAGAGTTCGCCAACTACATCAGGAAAGAGCAGGACCAGCGCCGAATCTCCGGCTTCTCACCCATCTATTCCTTACTGCGGCTGATCGATGCGGAGAGCGGGCAGGTCCTCCGCTACGACCGCGGGATCACCGATCAGTACAATTCGACGGTGACGTATGCCTCAATGGCCTTCTTCTAACGTCGGCTGCTGAAACAGACTCCCAGCTTCGTTCTCGCCTCGAACAGGTCCTCAACGTACCCCTGAGGGTACGCCTGCGGCCTGTTCTTCGGCTGCGGCCTTGCTGGATAGTCTGTTTGAGCAGCCTGCGGTTGCCCTGGAGATAATTCGTCGGAACATCGAGCTCGCTATTTCTTTCGAGTTCGAGCCTTGCTCGGGGGACCGCTTTCTACGCTGCTACGAACTGACAAACCGCAAATCATAACCAAGAGGCTGCAAATGTGCAATTCACAGATTGAGACGACTGCGCCGAATTGACGTTCCCTCGATTCGTTTAGAACTAGCATGCCAGATACTTCAACGAAACATCCACCATCCCGAATGTGGCTGAAAGTGAATCGGTGGTATTGCAAGGGTCTGCCCTCGCTTCTTTATTCCATGAATCGAGAGGGAGAACTCCTCATCAGGAGAAGGAGGAGGCGTATCGAAGACGAAGGTGAAGCAGGTTTCTTCTGGAACCTCGAAGGGATTTATTGCTTCGGCGATCGGAATTGGACCTGGGGTTTTCCTGTCGAAGTACACAAAGGGGCTACATCCAACAAGGGGGCTGGCTCTCCTCGATTGAGGCCCCCAGAAGGCTGATGGGTTGAGTTCTTCCCCTGATGGCAGCGAAAGAATCACCCCCGTAGGGTCAAAGGTGAGGCTGTCTGTCCGGGGATCTATGGTCACCCTCATCACGAATAACGGGCCTCTCTTCTGCCTGCTGGCATAATTTTCGGATAAGTTTCTGTTACCTGGGAGAGGAAGAACAGGAACGATAGAAAATCCGACAATATGGAGTGACATGCGTTCATTTCTCGGTATGACCGTCAAGGTGAGGTCACGGAACTGAATCGTATCCCCAACGGGACGTCCAGATGTCTCGATGCCAGGACCGCTAACTACTTTAGCTTCGCTTGCAGGTACGATAGGCTCGCTGTACGTTCCATAGGTAAGAACAGTGCATCCCTGGCAGCCGAAGACTGAGGATAGGAAAATAAGGTGATATAGCGGAAAGTTGAGTTTCACTTCTGCTTTTCTCTTCTCAGTACAGTTGAGCCTAACATTCCTTTTTAAACTGTCCGAAGAATACTCGTATCTCTCATCAAAATCGAGTTGGCACCAGCGGACTATTTCTCGATTTTTGACTTACCTTCCTTTCCAGTGCGGCTGTGGCTAAACTGTGGCAGAACTATCGTGTCCTATCGGGTTTCATCGGTTCCTCTCCCCACCTCTGACTCCTCTGTAAGCGATTGAGTAGAAAACGATCTGACAGGATCACGACCCATAGCCTCTAGGGATTCAGGATTTTCAAATCTCGCCCCCACTGCTACCGGACAGACAAATCATCCTTCCTGGTGAGCTAGGCACCCGTCGCAGGATAGGGATTCTTTGCACCAGGCGACAGCAGGAAACGTTAAGGCAATGGTGGCGGCGCAGTGTGAAGCAGGTGCCGGACTAGGGTACTCGCACTTTCCGCTTCTTGGTCGTGGGGGATTTGGTTGTGCCGGTGGCGAGTGGCATGAATACCGAGGGTGAGACGCCGAACCTTGCGGCGAGGTGGGCGATTTGGCGGACGTTCAGGTCGCGTTTGCCCGACAAGATTTCCGACAGCACGCCTTGGCTGCCGATCTCGGGAAGGTCCGATTGCGCGAGTTGATGATCCTCCATTAGGCTTCGCAGAATTTCAGGCCCGGAGGCGTCGGGTGTGGCGACATGGGTGTCCTCGTATGCCTCAATAGAGAGGGCTAAGGTCTCAGCCAAGTCGGCGAGGGTATGGGTGTCCTGTTGGCCGATTTCGTCGAGAATGTCATCAAGGACGGCCACGGCTCGGTCGTATTCCGCCTTGGTATGCAACGGACCGAGGGGGATCTGTTGCCGAATGCGGCGGTAGTCGGCGTTCACGTCATGGATGTATTTGGCGAGCATAATCAGGTCCTCCAGGCGTCTCGGTCGTACTCGGCATGTGTGAGCACGTGCCGGATATAGACTTTTTGCCGGTTGTAATGAATGGCCGCTATCAGTCGGAACTTGTTGCCCCCGATGTCAAAGACGGTCAACCCGCCCACTTGATCGGCGGAGGGGAATGTCTTCCGTAGACCGGCGAAAGAGGCATAGTCGGTCTTCCGAACAATGGCGAACCAGGCATTTAACGGAGCTCGTGCAGCAGGATGTGTTCGCGCGAATTCCACCAGTCGCTTTCGCGTGATGATATGCACGTGACGATGATATCTCAATATGAGATGTGCGTCAAGCGTGCGAGGGGTAGATGTTCATGGCGTTGGTGAATGCCCACCACGCAGGCTGCTCAAAAAGGCCGTCCAGCAAGGCCGCAGCGGGTGAAGGGTCGAGGCGTACCCGTAGGGTACGTTGAGGATCTGAACGATGCGAGAACGATGCTGGCGGGATTTTTCAGCATCCTGGTGAGCTAGACGACCCGTCGCAGGAGTGGGATTCTCTGCATCAGCGCGACAGCCGTAAAGGTGATGACAATGGTGGCGGCGAAGGTGATGGGGATGTAGTAGAGGGGGCGGAACATGGCTGGCATTGTGGTGTGGTAGAGGTTTCGTAATAGCTCCACGATGATCGGATGGGCCACGTAGACTCCCAACGTCCAGGGCGCCAGGCGCTGCGCTATCGACTGAATAGCAGGGGAGAATGTCGCACGGAGGAGGACCATGAAGACTGTGACCGCCATCATCATGATGGTGGGGCTAAAGTCTTCATAGAAGTAGAAGGACCAGTGGTCATCAAGACCTTTCACTGATACTAAAAAGGCTGTGAGCAGGGTGGTCGTAGCAATGGCACCGGCCAAGAGGAGGCCATAGGGGCCTGGGCGGTTTACGAGCACCAGGACACAATAGAGTCCCGCGAAGTAATAGGCGATGTAGGGGACGAACATCGTGAAAATGCTGGTGGCGAGAAAATCGGCCAAGTTGGCTCCCAACGCCAGGGCCGCCATGACCAGGATCGCCTGACCGAGGTGTTTCGAACTGAGACTGGTTGCTGCCATTGCCAGAAAAGGTGTCACGAGATAGAGCCCCGCGATCAGGAAGAGAAAGTAGAGATGAATGTAGGGCCGTCCTGCAATCAGGTCTAGGGCAATCGTATTGAGGGTGAGCGGCTGGTGCCAGAAAAACGTACGCCAGGCCAGATAGATGGCTGACCAGAACAGCAGTGCCGGCAACAGCCGGTTCATGCGTTTGGCCCAGAAATCACGGGGACTGGTCTGTTTGTTCGCATCGAGTAATAAGGCGCCGCTCAACATCACAAAGACCGGCACTGACCACCGCGTGGCAGAATCGAAGAGGTTGGCCAGATGCCAGCTGACTGTGCCCAGCTGATCCGGTTGCATCACGATGGTGGCGCAGAGGTGTAGCAGGACAACAGCGAGGCAGGCACAGACTCGTATTACGTCAAATGAGCCGGATCGCTGAGCCACGGTTGTTGCCTGAGGTGACGCTGCGGTATCGATTGGAGGGTGCAAGGCAGTCGATTCTACCGTAGTGGTGCCGGCTGGCTAGTCTGGTTGACGGAGTCTGCCGCAACATCCTTTCCACTGAAACGAGCCAGAACATTGCGGGTTATCTGTTGGGCAGCCGGACTGAGCCGCGATGTGCGGAGGGCCGGAACAGCGTAATCGTCCAGGCCCCAACTCCACTGTATGGAACCGGTCGAAAAGATGATCGCGCCATTCGCCGCGTTGTAGACCGTGACCGTGCCTTCTGGTGAGGCCACTCGCGCACGGGCGATCACCTGGGTGCTTGGTGGAGTCGAATCGCGCCCTCCGTCGACTTCGTAGCCCAAGAGTCCCGGCAAGCGGTCGCCTTGCTGTAATCCCGTTCCATTGAGGATCCAATGGGAGGCATCCTCAATCACGAAGTCTCCATCTACTGGAGCGTCGGTTTCAATGAACATGCTTCCGATCAAGGCAGCTTCCGGACGATTCACGGGAGGATTGCGCCATTTCGTCGTGATGAGGTAGTCGTTCGTGGGGTCTTGATCGAGCTGCAAGGGATCATGCCAGGGGGCATTTTCTTTATGCGCGACGATCGTCCTGTTCGATTCACCAGTGAGCCGGCTCGGCTCCAGGCGAATTTGCCAGTAGCAGGTATTGGCGGAGAAGAATCCCACATGGGTGCCCCGGTCGCGAGCCTGCTCGACGTGGTGGCGCATCTCCCAGCTCCAATATTCATCATGTCCGACAGAGAGGAACGCCTGATGAGATGCCAGGAGAGCTTGGTTGGCATGGACATCGACATTCGTGGCATAGGTCACGTCATAGCCTTCCCGCTCCAGCCAGCGCACCATATTATATTCCCAGCCTGCAGCCGAGGACTGGTAGCCGATGGGGAATGAGTTGGATGTGAGGAAGTCTCCTGCACCAACGCCACCTGATGCAATCGGGAGAGGGCTGATGGCATAGGGACGGTTGAAGGAGACCTTCGCGGCTTGTCCCCCCGCACTGTTAAAGGCATAGAGCGATTTGCCGCCCCAATTATTGTAGGCCTGAAAGGTCGTGACGCTCGATTGGATGAGATAGGTCGAGGGGCGCGCATCGTCGCGGACGACGAATACGATATAACTTTGATCGCCCGTCGGTTCAGCCGTCAGTTTGGCCAGGTAGACCCCGCTGGCCCAGTCTGTGGCATCCGATGGATTGAGCGGGACGGCCAGTGTGACGGGATTGTCCCAGCGGCACTCGATCAGACCGGTGCGCGGATCTGTCGTGGGTTGTGATTGCACCTGCCCCTTACGGCGAATGGGCCCGGCGATCTCACGCGCACCGGTTCCTTGGTACCAGCCCATCCGGTAAATTTTCACAGTATAGAAGTTTGCGGCCGTATTCACGAAGAGGTTCAGTTTCTCTCCGCGATTCACGCTGGTCAGCGAGGCATACCCTTCAATTTCACGGTGCAGGGCCGGGCGCGTCAGCACCCAGTCGGTCGTGCCAGGCTTCCGGTTCTCTAGTTGAATAGGGGATGGGGCCCCGTCGACTGCGCCTAACAGAGCCGCTGGGGCGAAGACTTCCAGCAGTGCGCAGCAGCTCGAAATGGCGAAGTAGAGGGAGCTTTGCTCACGGAGATTTCGGAGCATGGCCGGGATTCGCCAGATATAGGAGGTGCTGCCAACAATCCGTTGTCCGATGGCGTCCAGGGCTGGGACCAGGTGTTGAGGCCGCAGGCTCTTCCAGACAGGCTGCAGATCTTCCAGGCTCTCAGCGAACCCGATGAATGATGAAATGGCATAGCCATAGAGCGCGCCATTCACCAGGGCAAAGGCTGCGGAGATCCATCGGCCTTGCGAGGCATAGAAGAGTCCCGTGACACAGCAGAGCAGCAGGAGCCCGTATTCAAGGGCCACGTAGAGCGCCGGTGCACCAGTTCGCCCAAGTACTTTTGGTGTGCGGCGGAAGGGAATTTTTTCGCCAGTGACGAGTTGCTGGACCGATTTCATGGCACCGCCAAGGTGCACGGGCAGCAAGAGGAGGTTGAGGGCATAGACTCGTATGAAGTCGATGAGGCCTCGATAGCGCAGGATCGAGAGATCGCGAGCATAGAGGAGGAAGTAGGGGATGGCGGTCATCGACAGCCAGACGGTCATAAGCTTGGAGGAGAAGGGGACCGCCAACAACAGCAGCACGCAGATGGGAGACAGCGCCATCGAGGTGAGGTAATGTAGCTGGTAGAAACTCTGCGGGACGAGTGTCGGGGTTTTCGGCACGTTTCTGAGATACCGGAGCAGCTTGGGCAGAATGAGGAGCCCTCCGTTGGCCCAGCGGCCTCGCTGGATAATGAGGGAGCCGAAATCGCCGGGCGTGGCGCTGTAGGCCAGCCGTTCCGGGTAGTTAAAGAGCCGCCATCCTCGCGCCATCAAATCGACCGTCGATTCCGTGTCTTCAATCACCGTGCGATCCTGGATATAGCGACGAATCACTCCATGTGCGGTCGTCTCTGCCACGCAAATGTCTTCCAAGGCGGCCTTCCGGAGGAGTGCGTTCGCGCCAACCCAAAATGTGGCGCCGAAGTAGGTGAAGCCTTGATGCAGGAGATATTGAATGTCGGTGGTCGCTCCGGCGGTTCGTTCGAGCAGGCCCGGTGCGTTCGGAATGGCGCTGTAGGGAGTCTGCGCCACGGCGAGTCGTTCATTGCCTGGCTGCTCCATGATCTGAATGAGGCGGATGGCATAGTCCGACAGAATGAGACTGTCTGCATCTAAGGTAATGACATAGGGCGAGTCCGGGATCTCATAGGACCCTTGGAGGTCCGTCGTTTCCTCTAGCATAAGTCCGGTCGCGTGCGGCACTTCATGCAGACGCCGGCCCATCACGCCGAGATAACTGTTCAGATTCATCGCCTTGTTCAGTTCATGCGAGAGGTTCTGGTAGCGTTTTCGTTCGAAGACCGCGATGTCTGCCTGGAATACGGCGGCCAGAGAACGGTACTCGGCGAGCAGGAGGCGCTCCTGTGGCGTCTGCTCTTCGGAAATAGCCTGGGCCTGACGATGCCAATGCGCAGCCCGCTCTTCATATCGACGTGCCGGCCCGCGGAGAATGTGCTCTGCAAACCAGGCATCGGAGTGCGTGCTGTCGGGCAACCGGTCGGCCTGCTCTTGAAACCAGTGCGCTGCATGCTCATAGGCCTGGGCTAACGCGACATATTCTTGTGCACGTTCGCGTACCCCTGTCTGCTGGCGCAACATGAATTGCACCAGCAGGCTCTCAAAGTAACGAGCCTGGTCGTCGAGCAGGGCATGGAGTTCAGCCGGCATGGACCGGGCAGCCAGCAGGGCTTCGCGATCTTCTGCCGTGCGTGGATTCGGCGGATTGTCCAACAACAGCACGACCCGCTTGTGCGGATATTCCTGCAAGGCCGCCGATAGCAGCGTTTGACGGATGACGTTCGTTTCTTCTTTGTACGAAGGCACCAGAATCGTCAGGAGCGGTGTTGGCGAGGCGAACGACTGCATCAATTCGTCTCTGGTGGCCGGGACATGGCCGAGCCAGCGCTTTAGATAGGCCAGCCGGGCCAATTGATAGCCGAAGTTCCCGGAGATCAGAAATCCCACCAACAAGAGGAAGACCATGGCTTCGACGACATGGAAGAGATTCCCTTGTTCGAGTTCTTCGCTGAGCACCGAGGCAATGGACCAGAAAAACAATGTGACGGCGATGGCTGTCGCCACGATCGTGGTTCGGGTCAGACTGACTTCAAAGCGAACTTGTGTAGCGGTCATGAAACTCCTCTGGATGGTCCAGGCCCTTACGCAATCGGTGTGCCACTCGTCGATGCCAATATCATTGATGTTTTGCGGAGAAACACCAGATGGCTCGAATGAGCTGAGGCGGTTTTGTTAGCCTGTATGAATTCCCCTACCAAACATGTCAGAGAAGACATGTTCCGGTTCAGGGAACCAGCAGATGCAGAACGGACTATGTCGTGTATTGACGGAACAGAAAGACGTGAAGAGCGGGCAAGAACCTAGAGATTCTTATCGCATTTCAAGCGGATCACCGTCCACCTCACCTCGCGGAGTCCCATTCACTTCCAACAAACTCGCTCGTTCTCTCCTTACTCCTTCACGGTCATGGTCATGGGGATCGGTTCGAGGGGATTGTCGCAGTCGTCCCGGACCGCGGCGACGATCTTGTCTACCACCTCCATGCCCCGAAAGACTTCGCCGAAGACCGTATAGGTGCGGTCTAGTCCGCTGTTGTCTGCAACACTGATGTAGAACTGCGATCCACTGTCGTTAAAATCTCTGGTGCTATTACTCTCCCGTGGCACCTTGGCCATGGCGATGGCACCCCGTTTATGAGGCCGATCGCTGGTTTCCGGGTTGAGCCAGTACCCGGGACTGCCCGACCCGTGCAGGGAACGGTCTGGATTCTTGCTCAGCGGATCGCCGCCCTGAATGATGAATCCAGGCACCACGCGATGGAAGGTGGTTCCATTGTAGAACCCCATTTTCACGAGTTTGATAAAGTTCTCGACGTGACGCGGCGCATCATCCGGGTAGAAGCGAACTTTGATCTCGCCGAAGGGCGTCGTAATGGTGACGCGCGGATCGATTTTCTGAAATTGCATGGTCATAGGGGATGAATGTAACAAGGCGAGAGGCAGTGGGGCAAGTGGCCTGAGGCGATGGGCGAGCGGCTTGAAAGACGGTCCTTACCTGCCACCTCTAGCCCCTCGCCACTAGCCCCTTACCTGGGTCAATCTTGAACCATAAGAGCCCGCCCAGGATGGCGACGGCTGCGGCAAACCCTAACGAGACCGGCCAACCCCAATGGTGAGCCAACCAGGGCGTCAGGGTTGGGGAGATTGCGCCGCCGATATTGGCGCCGGTGTTCATGAGTCCTGACAACGTGCCGGCATGGGCTTTTGACAGATCGGTCGTTGAGGCCCAGTAGGCGCCGACGGAAAAGTAGAGCCAGCCCGCGCCGAACGACAGGCTGGTGATCGCCAGGGTGGGAGATTCGACGAAAGCCCCCAGGGCAATGGCTGACCCGGCCAGGACCATGCCGGTTATGCCGGTGACGACCCGTCCGGTGGTGAGTCCGTAACGGACCGCGAGTCGATCTGTGACCCATCCGCCTAGGGGGCAAAATACCAGCATGGCCACAAACGGAGCCGAGGCATAGAAGCCGCCGCGGAGCACATCGAATCCTCGAACACTCACCAGATACAGGTAAAACCAGGACAGATAGACGTAGGCGACATAGCCGAGGCAACTGTAGCTGATCACGAGCCACCAGATGGTGGGAGTCTGCCTGAACGTTCGCCAGGGCACAGCGGTGGCCGGCGTTCGCTCGATCAGGGCCTCTTTACCGGCATGTACCCAGGGATGTTCGTGGGGATGGTTGCGCGACAGAAGCCACCAGAGGAGCCCCATTCCGATGCCGAGCAGACTTGCGATGTAGAACACGGTTGGCCAGCCCCAGTTCACCATCACCCAGGCGGCAAGGGGTGGCGTTATGGCGGACCCCAAGCCGATGCCGCCGATGGCGATGCCGATGCCGAGGCCCCGCGCCTCAGCCGGGAACCAATTGGTGACGGCGCGGTTAAAAGCGGGCAAGGCGACGGCTTCTCCCATTCCCAGGCAGAACCGCACGAGCATCAACGCGCCGACAATCCCGACGAGGCTCGCGAGGGAGGAGGCAGCGACCATGGCGGTCAACGCCGTGCAGATCGACCACCAGAGAAGTGCGATGGTGAGCACGACTCTGGCACCCCAGCGATCGGCCAGCCATCCACCGGGAATCTGGAAGAGGGCGTAGCCGATGACGAAGGCCGAGAAGATCCAGCCCATCTGTTGATCGGTGATTCCATAGGCCGGCATCATCTGCCGCGCGGTGACGGAAATATTGACGCGATCGATATAGGTCACGACGCTGATCGAGAACAGGAGGGCGAGAATCAGCCAGCGGATTCTGGTCGGTTGGGATGGTGGCGTTGTCACAAGAGATGATCGTGTTTGAGTGCCAAGGTGAGTGCCAGCGAGTATACCGAGTCTCGCGGAGGATCACCAGCATCCGGTCTCGATGGCGAGTGAAAAACCCTGTCACGGCGCAGACTTCGTAGATTTCATGCAGGTGATTCGGTAAGATGAACTCTTCACGGCAGCGAGACGGTTCACGCACAGAGCACAATCGATCGAGGGAGCAGGAGTGGTTCGAATTCGGTTTATTGCCGCACTCATCGTGATCGTGCTGATTGCCGGGGGACTCTTCCTCGCCTATTCGCCCTATCTGACGGGCGACGATTACGTCAAAGACTTTTTCCTTCAACAGCTCGAGCAGAGCATCGGACGCAAGATCGACGTCCATCGCATCAAGCTGGTCCTGTTTCCACGCATCAGATTGGAACTGACGCAGGTCGCGATTCATGATCGGAATTCCGAGGATATCGTCTTGTCGGCCAAGCGGTTGGATTTAGTCTTGCGGCTGCTTCCGTTACTGCGCAAGCAGGTGGTGGGAAAACGGCTGTTGATTGAAGAGCCGACCTTGACGCTCCGGCGCGATCGTGGCGGGCACTGGAACCTCCTGGATCAGGTCGCGCAAGGAGGCGAGGCCGATCAGGATGCGGTGCAGACGATGAGCCGAATCTTCCGCATTCGCGAGGCGACGTTGGTGAATGGGAAGCTGATCATCATCGACGACGGACGTCCGGATGGAACCCGCACCATGGCCTTGGAGTCGGTCGAGGCTTCGCTGGTGATCAGAGCGGAGCGGGGACAGGCGGATTTACACGTCTCTGCCGGTCATGCGGGTGAGAAGGGCCTGTCTGCCATATCCCTGGCAGGGACGATTAGTTCCGCCCAGCGGCAGTTGTTGGCACCCGGCGATCCCTCGGCCTCACAGGTTCGACTCCAGTTCGATGGCAGTGTTGAAGCCGCGAGTCTCAACCTTCGAGAGGTTGCAGATTTCTTTGGGCCACGTCCGGTTCCTGAACAGGTGCAGGGCGTCGTGAATGTCCACAGCCTTGTTCGAGCCGCGCCTGGCGTGGCTGGTTATGATGTGCTGTTATCCGATCTGTCTGCGAACCTCGAACAACTGACGCTCACAGGCCAAGCGAGCCTCTCCGGTTTATTGACGGTTCAGCCCACGTTTGCCCTGACCTTTTCGGCATCCCCGATCCAGCTCCGCCAGCTACTCACGCAGCTGCCGGCGCAGTGGGTGCATCCGCAGTTGCCGGCAATCATGCAAGATCGGGAGATCGACGGGACGGTGGAGATTGTCTCCGCCACCGTCACGGGGTCGTCGGTATCCGGACCGCAGCTCTCGTTGACCGGAGAATTTCGCGTGAGCCAGGGGCAAGCGCTGATCGGAGATAGTCGTGTCCCTGCCAAAGATTTAGCTGCCGTCGTCTCGGTCGAACCAGGCCGGCTCAAAGTGTCGAATCTCAGCGGACTCTATGGCGCGATCCATATGAGTGAGAGCAAGGCGCTCATCTCGTTTTTAGAGGCGGGGCCCTGGCTGGAGATGGACATTGCCGGAACGATGGCCGCGGCGGACCTGTTGCAGCTTCTTTCCAAGACCGTCAAGTCGGAGCAACTGTCGCGTGTATTAGCGGCGTCGCGTGACGTCGAAGGCATGGCCAGTCCCACGTTTCGCTTGGTCGGTCCACTCAATCAGGCCGGCGGCGTGACCTTTGCCGGGGGCGATATTATCGTCAAACATGTCGGTCTGACGAATCCCTCGTTGCCCGAGCGGTTGACCGGATTGCAGGGCCGGTTTGTGCTGACGGATGGGGGGACTCAGTTCGATGAGGTGACGGGGCATGTGGGCGATCTGGCCGTGCGGATCCATGGCGGCATCACAGGAGGCAGTGGCAGCGCCTTTCAGGATTTCTTGATCCGAGTCAACGGCGATGCGGGCCATATGGTCAAGTTGCTTCCTTCGAAAGCCATTCCAGCCGGAACGATCGATGGGCTGGTCAACGGCGCGCTCGTATTGACCGGTCCAACGCTGTCGCCACATGTCCGGGGTGAGGTCGTCTTGACCGAGTCGAAAGTGACGTTGTCCGATCTGGTTGAAAAACCGATCGGCGCTCCGGCGACGGTGGAGTTCGAGGGGACGATTCCGCAGGCTTCCGGGGTCGTACTCGACAGGATTGAGCTGATCGTGCCGCCGATTCGATTGCCGGTGAAGGGCAAGATTCAATTGGGCGAACATTTTTCGATCGATGCCGCGCTTTCGACCGGCACCCTGTCGCTGTCTCGTGTGCCGGAATGGATTGCGAAGGGTGGATTTGAGGCAGGGAATATCGAGTTGTCGCTCGATATGAAGGGAAAGGATCTCAATTGGAAAACATGGCGGACCACCGGGTGGCTGGCCTTAACCAATGGGTTGATGAGTGCCAAGGGGGCTGAGGGGCCCATCCAGGATTTGTACGCGCGAGTCCATTTCGTGAAGAACGGCGCGGAGATTAAACGGCTGTCGTTCCATCTGCTCGACAGCGATCTTGCGCTGGAAGGGACGATCAGGAATTGGGCGTCGAAACCGGTGATTACGGCGAAGATCGAGTCCAATCAAATGGATCTGGATCTGCTCATTCCAAAAGGCGAGAGGTCACCCATTCGAGAATTTCTGGAAATCCTGGCAGAGACCAGCAAGGTCCAGGTGATGGCGTCGATGGCGCGCGGGCATTACAAACATCTCAAGTTTGGCAGCCTCTCCGCCCGTATCACCATTCAGGACGGTGTGCTGGATGTGGACCGTTTGTCCGGCCGATCGACCAGTGGGGACGTGGCTGGACGTATCGTGGTGCAATTGCCTCGGAAGGAGCCGGCTGATGCCGAGATCTCGGTTCGGGCGACGGGGTTGCTGGTGGAAGATGTGCTGAAATTTTTCGGCCCCAAGGCGGGCGTGATGACAGGGGAAGCTCGGGTGACGGGGACGATCCGCGGACATGGAAAGAATCCGCACGGGCTCTATCCCACATTGAACGGCAAGGTCGATGTGTTACTTGAGAACGGCCGCATCCTCAAATCGCAGGAACGGGCCATTTGGAAGATCATCAGCATTCTGAATCTGCCTGCCGTGCTGCAGGGGAAAGTCGATTTGGAGAAAGAGGGCCTGTCCTACAACAAGATCACGGCGACGATTCTTGCGCGGAACGGACTGTTCGAGACCGAAAATCTGATCATCGACAGTCCGATCGTGAAGATTACCGCAGCCGGAAATTTTGATTTACCGACCGACCAAGTCGATATGGTGTGGGCGGTCAGCCCGTTCGGGTCGTACTCGCAATTCTTGAAAACGATTCCACTCTTCGGGCGGCTCTTTGCCGGAGAGCGCAAAGGGTTGGCCACGGCGCTGTTCTCTGTCAAAGGATCGATCGAAGACCCGGAGGTGACTTACCTGCCGATGAAGTCGTTTGCCAGTGGCGTGACGGGTTTGGCGCAGCTGGCGTTTGATGTGCTGAAGAATACCGTGATGTTGCCGATCGATCTCATGACACCCGAAGAGGATAACGCCGCGGGCAAGGACACCATGCCCGCGCCTGAGCCGGTTCCATCCGCGCCTTGACCGACCTCCCCCCCCATGCTAGATTCCGAGGAGCATTCATTATGGCGTCATCTACTTCACCAGCTCAACGTGCGACAGTCTTTATCGCTGCCAGCGAGAGCGACTCCAATCTCTATTACGCGACGAAGTTTATTGCGCCGGACCCCTTTATCTATTTAGAGATTAAGGGTGAACGGATTCTGGTGATGAGCGATCTTGAAATGGATCGGGCAAAAAGCCAATCGTCCGTCGATCGAGTGGTCTCCTATTCGGAGGTCGAAGGGCGAGCGAAGACGCAAGGCATTGCCGAGCCAGGTACGGTCGAGGTGGTGCATATCCTCTTGCGAGAAGCCGGCATCACGCAGATCACGGTCCCGGCGAATTTTCCTTTCGGCCATGCCGTCAAGTTCCAGTCGTTGGGCTATCAGCTGCATCCAAAGCGAGACCCGTTTTACGAACAACGCGTAGTGAAGACCGCCGAAGAAGTGCGCTATATCGAAGCGGCCCAGCGCGCGACCGAGCAAGCGGTTGCAGCAGCCCACAATGTGTTGCGCCAGGCGTCGATCAACAACGATCAGCTCTGGCACGAGGGTGCGCCGCTGACGTCGGAGCGCGTGAAAAAACTGATCAATGTGGCGTTGATGGAGTGCGATTGCGTGGCTCAGCATACCATCGTTGCCGGAGGGGAGCAGGCCTGCGACCCGCACAACGAAGGCAGTGGTCCGTTGCCCGCTCACCGCAGCATTATTTTCGACGTATTTCCCCGTTCGGCCTCCAATCGATATTTCGCCGACATGTCCAGGACGGTCGTACGAGGGACACCGAGCGCTGAACTGAAGCGACTCTACCAGACGGTTTTGGATGCGCAGGAAGAGGCCATCACCAAAATCAAGGACGGGGCGGACGGGAAGCGCATTCATCAAGGGATTTGCACCAGATTTGAAAAAGCCGGATACCAGACCGGCCTTGTAAATGGCCGGATGCAGGGCTATTTCCACGGCACCGGCCATGGGGTCGGTCTCGATATCCATGAAGCGCCTCGTATCAGCCGAACCGGTTCGTTGCTCCAAGAAGGTCATGTGGTGACCGTCGAGCCCGGCCTCTATTATCCAGGCCTCGGCGCCGTCCGCATCGAGGATATGGTGCTCGTCACGAAAGACGGTTGCCGCAATCTGACGAACTTTCCGAAGATTTTCGAATTAGGTTAATGTAAGTGATCAGCTCTCAGCGATTAGCTTTCAGCTCGCTGATGGCTGACAGCTGAAGGCTGAAAGCTTCCTATGCGCCTGACTTTCACGATCCAACGATTCAACCCCGAAGTCGATTCCACTCCCCATCCTCAAGAGTTCCGTCTCGATGTCGGTCGTGGGATGACGGTGCTCGATGCATTGATTCGGATCAAGAACGAATGTGACGGGAGCCTGGCCCTCCGTTATTCCTGCCGTTCTGCGATTTGTGGTTCCTGCTCAATGACGATCAACGGGCGCGAGAAACTTGCCTGCCGGACTTCTCTTCGCAAAGAACTCGACCGACATGGGGACATCATCGTGGCGCCGCTTCGCAACTTGCCGGTGATCAAGGACCTGGTCGTGGATATGGCTCCGTTCTGGGAGAAGATTCACGACGTGCATCCCTGGCTGGTGCCGGGGTCTCGGCATTCTCATGAGGGTGTGATTGCGCAGATGAAGGCGCGGGGACACGCCAATCCGGAGTTCCACAATGTCGATGCCTGTATCATGTGTGGCGCCTGCGTCGCGGCCTGTACAGTGTATGAAGTGTCGAAGGGCTTTGCCGGTCCCGCAGCCTTGGCGAAGGCCGATCGCTTTCTCTCCGACCCACGCGAGGCCCCGTCGGCGACGCGCGCCAGGCTGTCGGCTCTCCAGAGCGAACACGGGATTTGGGACTGTACGCGCTGCAACTTCTGCGTCGAAGTCTGTCCGAAAGATGTCAAACCGATGGAGGCGATCATCCGGTTGCGGCGGGCTTCGCTTGAACAAGGCATGACCACGACCGGCGGTGCCCGTCATATCCTTGGCTTTGCCGATCTGGTCGAACAGCAAGGGCGTTTGAATGAAGCGATCATGCCGCTTAAAGTGGTCGGGTTCGCACCGCGTGCTGTATGGCGCATCTTGCCTCTGGGCCTCAAGATGTTCTTCAAAGGGAAAGTGCCCAATCCTCTCGGACATGCGATCCCCGGACTCAGCCACCTCCAGGCGCTCATTCGGCGAGTGCGACGCGCCACACCTCCAGCCTGACCTCGATGGCCTGGACCATTCGCTGGCGTGAAAACATTGCCCTGGCCGATGCCGCCTTCGAAGTCGACGCGTCGTCGGTTGAGGAGGTCTTTCGCGGTGCAACAGAGGCTCTCCTTCAAAGCCTGGCAAACCCTGTTACCGTGTCGGGCGGATGGGAGCGGTCTATTGAACGGACCGATCTGGACCTCTCGGCTCTGTTGTTCGATTGGTTGTCGGAGATTGTCTATTGGAAAGATGCCGCAGGGGTGGTCTTCCGAGAGGCCCCGCTCACGTTGGCTCAGGCGGGAGACCTCTGGTTGTTGCGAGCACGGTTGATCGGCGCGCCGGTGGATTACCGGACACAAGAGCTCCATGCCGATGTGAAGGGGATCACGAAACATCTGTACCATGTGAGTCAGGACGCGGGGCATTGGAAGGCTCTGGTGGTGTTGGACGTATGAAATTGAACACCGAGATGAAGGTGAATCGGATCACGGACGAGATTTGGGAAATCCCCATGTCTGAAAAGTCCGGCATGTTGGTGCCTGCCAGGATTTATGCCACCAGGAATATTCTGCAATCTATGGATTCCGGGGTGTTCGATCAGGTGACCAATGTCGCTTGTCTGCCCGGCATCAGACGGTATGCGCTCTGTATGCCGGATGGGCATTGGGGCTATGGATTCCCGATCGGGGGTGTTGCGGCGTTCGATGCGCAAGAGGGCATCATCTCTCCAGGCGGTGTGGGCTACGATATCAACTGCGGCATGCGGCTGATTCGAACAGACTTAACGTTGGCGGATGTGCAGCCGCATCTCGAGAGGCTTATGACCGAACTCTTCAGGAAAGTACCAGCCGGCGTCGGGGCGAGTGGATTCGTTCGGCTTTCGCGGGAGGAGTTCGGTCGCGTGATGACCCATGGGGCCAAGTGGTGTGTGGAGCGGGGATATGGGTGGCATCGGGATCTCATCCGTATGGAAGAAGGTGGCTGCATCGAGGGGGTCGATGCGTCGGTCGTGACCGACCATGCCCTTCAACGAGGCATCAATCAGCTGGGAACCTTGGGGTCGGGCAATCATTACCTCGAAGTTCAGGTGGTCTCGAACGATCGGATATTCGATCCGGTCACGGCTGCGGCGCTTGGGATTACCGGCCACGAGCAGATCGTGGTGATGGTGCATTGTGGGTCACGCGGGTTCGGACATCAGGTGGCGAGCGACTATCTGAAGGTATTTGAAAAGTCCATGCGCCGGTATGGCATCACGGTGAAGGATCAACAGCTGGCCTGCGCGCCGTTTCGGTCTCCCGAGGGGCAGGAGTATTTTTCCGCGATGAACTGTGCTGCAAATACGGCGTTTGCCAACCGCCAGGTCATCACGCATCAGATTCGCGAAGCCTTTGCGACGGTCTTCGGCCGGTCCGCCGAGGCTCTGGGCATGGAGCTGGTGTACGACGTGGCGCATAACATCGCCAAGGTCGAACGGTATCCGGAAGGGGAGCTCGTGGTGCATCGAAAAGGCGCAACCAGAGCATTCGGGCCGGGGAGTCCGGAGCTGCCGGATATATTTCGGCAGACAGGCCAGCCGGTCATCTGTGGGGGATCGATGGAGACCGGTTCCTATCTGCTCGTGGGGACGGACCATGCGGTGCGCGATACGTTCGGCTCGACGATGCATGGAGCCGGAAGAACCATGTCCCGCGCGCAAGCGAAGCGAACGGTCCGCGGCAGGGAGTTGCAGGAACAGATGCAACAGCGCGGCATCCTGGTCAAGGCTGTGTCGATGTCGGGCCTCGCGGAGGAGGCAGGCTTGGCCTACAAAGACATCTCTGAAGTGGTGGAGTCGGTCGATCGGGCGGGAATCACAAAAAAGGTGGCGGAATTAAGACCGATTGGCAATATAAAGGGGTAACGGCAGAAGGAGATTTGCATGGATAAGCGGCAGCATCCCCGGTTCCCCGCCAGGTTTCACAGTTCCTTTACTTCTGTCGCAGTGGTCAGCGGAGAGGGCGAAGTGGTCGATCTTTCGCAGCGAGGCTGCTGCGTGGTCTGCAAGACCGCCGTGCATCCGGGAGGCACGATCACGCTCCGCGTCCATGTTCTGCCGGATGAGCCTTCGATCACCATTCAGGAAGCGGTCGTGCGGTGGACGCGCGAGGGTCGATTCGGAGTCGAATTCGTGTCCTTAATCCCTGAAGAATGGACTCGTTTGCAGCATGCCGTGACGCAGTTGGAACTACACCCCTACCAGCGACCGGCTGACGAGACATCCGACGTGGCGTAAGGGCCCTCGGCCATGCGCTGCCCGATCGTCAGCCCCCTCGCGATTCACGGCGCAGGGCATCAGCCGTTTCGACGAAACCCATAGAGCAAGGTGATGTTGATCCGCCGGCAGAGGTACTCGTCCTTGAAGGCGATCTCGTCCGTTTCGTGGAAGAGGTCCGAGTTGAAGACGATTGCGCGATTGGTGCGATAGGGGACCTTCACCGTTTGCGCGCCCATCTGCTTGAGCCAGGCGAGAATCTTCGGTTTGTTCTTGTCGCTGTTATATTCCTGAAAATTCCAGTCTCGTGGCGCTTCCTTGTCGTACACGACCAACCCGCCCGTCTCCTGATTGAGGTTGGCCTCGTCGGGCGTAATCCAGAAATTCACATTGACCGCTGCGGCGTCGGCATGGATGTTGAGTCCGCGTCTGGTGCTGTCATGTTTGAAGGCCCAGGCCTGGGTGAGCCGGTGCTGCTTGAAGATGCGGGGAAACTTCAACCGCAGCTCTTCGGCAATTTGGAGGAGCAGGGGCGAGGCGAATCCATCGCCCAGAAACGCCCCGATATAGCCATTCTCGTAATCCTTCTTCCAGACGGTGGACTCCCAACAAAAACGGCGCAGGGCGTCTAATGCTTCGTGATTCAGCAGCCCGTCGATATAGGTGACCTCCGGTTGCTGAGCCAGATAGCGAGATTCCACGGCCTCGACGTTCAAGTCGGGATGGAGTGCGCCACCCGGGAGATATGGATTCGGAGCGCGATACAGGAGCCGATTGAACGAGGCCGCAACCGGCGCGAGCGTGTGTGGGGCGATGGGAATTCGATTGCCAGGATCGGGGCGGCGGCGCAATTCGCCGTCGAGTTGTTGGAGCGCCTGAAAGTAGGGACGATGCTCGTCATGTAGAAGTTGTCGCTGGAACAGATACCGAATTTGTTCAAGATCATGGGTGATGCGTGAGCGATAGACGAAGGAGTCGGTCACGGGCTTGGCATGATCATGTTTGGCCGTCGCCGCTCGTTGGAGGCAATCGACGGCCTTCTCATGTTCTCCTGCCCAGGACCAGGCGATGCCGAGATTGTAGAGGGCCTTCAGATAGCCAGGCATGATCGTAAGCGCCCTTGTGAATGACGCAATCGCCTCGTCCAGCGATCCGGTTTCCATCAAGGCCAGACCCAGATTGTTGAGTGCTTCGACATGGGTCGGCTTCAAGTGAATAGCCTGACGATAGGAGGTGCGCGCCCGTTCCATTTCGCCCTGTTCCTTGAAGGCGGCGCCGAGATTGTTATGGGTGTCGGCATGGGACGGATTGACGGTCAGGGCTTGTTGGTAGGCCTCAATGGATTCAGGGAGCGCACCGCGGTCTTTGAGCACATTGCCCAGGTTGATCCAGGCTTCAAGATGCCGTGGGTTCAATGTGACAGCCTGCCGGTAGGCGCGGATGGCTTCGTCAGGACGAGCCGCTTTTTGGGCCACGACGCCAAGGTTAAATGAATAGAGTGGCGAGGCGGGAGCCTGTTCGATGGCGCGGGAGATGGTGGTGATGGCCTCGTCGAATCGATTGAGTCGGTAGAGCAAGAGGCCGAGATAGTGTAATGCGTCCGGATGGTTCGGGGCTAAGTCGAGGGCCCGCCGATAGGAGCCTTCTGCCTCCTGGAGTCGGCCTCCTTGCAGATGCGCGGCGCCTTCGTTCAGCAAGGCGCGAATGGCTGAGGCCTCCGGCGCTCGACCGACATGGGCCTGTGGGGTCTCTTGGGGGCGACCTTTGACTGGTTTCATGATGAGGTTGGGTCTGTGTTCCTCAGGGTCTGATGCAGTGAGGGTATACGAATATCGGGGCAATGGTCAAAGGGATGGTGCCCAGCAGAATGCGGGGGAAGGCCGTCCTCCTACGATGTACTCAATCTTGTTCCTTTGGCTCAAACAACAACCAGATCAGCCAGACAGATCAGTGTGATAGCGTCACCTCATTCCTCTCGGAGGAGCCCCATTCGTCGCCAGGGATATCCTGGCCAACCTGTCGTTGATGGGGTGTTCCGTCATGTCCGATCGAAAGACCCTCTTCGGTAATGATTTCTGTGTGAATGTGCTGCTTCCCAAGCATTCGCAGGATCTGTCCGTTGAGCTTGGCAAGATTAAATGGGGCAAGGGTCATGAGTTCTGGGTGGAGTTTCTTCGTCTGCCCCTGGAAGCAAGGCAACGGCTGAATAGCATGCTGCGAACTGAACTCATCAAATTTTTGAAGACCCATTCCGGGAAAAGAGAATTTCCTGAACTGCTCAGTCGGAATAGCTAAATGTCAGGTCGTGCGTGAAGTATTCTCAGTCTCTCGTGTCATTTCAGCTCTTTCGATCCAGTCATGGCATTCTTCCACTTCTGTCCATCAAAGGACGGCTATTCTCTAAGCCATCTGAACCTCATCGCTTTCCGCCGAAGCGGCCCGATAGGCATCCCTCATTCGCGGTATTGCTGAATCTGGAAAGTGATTATATCCTGACGCCGGTTCGCCGTAGACAATGGTTTTGGTCAGGTCTGAGGGCGTATGTCTCCGTCAATCGATCCACTAGCGCAACGTTTCTGTCGTTTCGGCATCACAATGTGAGCGCCGGACTTAGAAGGTCGAAGAAATGAGTCGTATGGGTGCCTATTGGGCGATGCTGATGGTTGCTTTGCTCGCCGGATGTGGCTCGGGTGGCGATGGGACAAGTGCGAGCACGTCGCAGAAAGCTACGGCTGGTGAAGTGGCTCAGGCGCTTCCTCTGCTGAGACTCTCGACAGACAGTGGTGCCGATGTCACGTCCAAAGAGGTGTATCTGCCAGGCAGCTATATCTTGAGAGATGAGCATGGTCAGGTACTGCTTTCGGGAGCCATGGAGATAAAAGGTCGTGGCAACTTTACCTGGGGTCTGCCTAAAAAACCGTATCACATTAAGTTAGCCACGAGCAGCTCTTTACTCGGAATGCCTGCGAACAGGCATTGGGTGTTGCTGGCTAACTATGTGGATAAGACACTGTTTCGAAACGATATCACCTTTCAACTCAGCCGCTCAGTGAGGATGGAGTACACTCCGAGGTCGAAATTCGTGGATGTGGAAGTAAATGGGGTCTACCTAGGTGTGTATCAGTTGACTGAACATGTCCGGATCGCTCCTGATCGGGTCAATATTCCGGAACTGAAAGCCGGGGATACGGCTGCCAATCTCATTACAGGTGGTTATTTGATTGAGGTTGATGCAACGCGGGGTGAAGCGTTTTGCTTTGACTCGTCAAGGTCTGGGATGACGTTTTGCCTGAAGAATCCGGAGAAGCTTCTCGAGGCTGGCTGGGAAGATAAGCGCGCCTACATTGAGACGTATATTGCACAGACTGAGGACGCAATCTTTTCTGCAGATTTTTCCGATCCTGTCGTAGGGTATGCGGCCTATCTCGACGTGGACTCGGCGATCAACTATTACTTGATTAATGAACTGGTCAAGAATGTTGACGGAGATCTTCGTCGCAGTACATTTTTATATAAAAAGCGTGATGGTAAGTTGACCTTTGGCCCGGTGTGGGATTTTGATATTGCCATTGGAAATGCCGAGGGCCGTGGCGCAGAGACAAATGGTTGGCGCATTCGGGGAGCCCCATGGTTCGATCGGATGTTTCAAGATCCGGCCTTTGAGGCGCAGGTCAAGGTGAAATGGGCGCAACTTAAAGCCACGGGACAGCTTAATGACGTGTTCACCTATATCGATCGTCAATCACTCTATTTGAGTAAAGTGCAGGAGAGGAATTTTGAGACCTGGGATATTCTGAGGATTTTTGTATGGCCTAGTCCCATAGCGCCGGGTACGTATGCCGGTGAAGTAGCCTACATGAAAGATTGGTTGAGGGATCGTATCGCATGGATGGATGCTGAGTTCTCACGGTAGTCGCCTTGGTTGGAAGCATGTTCCCCCCGTACGTCATCTGTACACTTTCGAGAGGCTGTTACATCCGGGGCAGGAAAGACCATTTGTGGGGTAGCAGGGTAGCCCCGCTTGCCGGCCGGCGTGTTCTGTCCTGATGGTTTGTGAAGCGGCACGCCTCTCTCACTGAAAGCCTACCTCTCACGCCGTATGTTAGCCATACAAGCCATTTACCCTGTTTGGTTTGTCTTTCTCTAATCCTGTGAAACATTTCGCGAGCTAGAAGAGCCGTTCTTTGTTCATCATTGAGCGCTCAGATTGTCATGAGGTTCCGTGTTCCTGGGATGGTATACTTATTTCCCATGCCAGTTGCCGAATAGAATGCGTAGTTTGGCTTTACGATGATCGACCCCACGCCTGATAGTGAAATCTCCCTGTCTTTCGATAATCAGCGAGCCGTGCTGTCGCCCTGGGGTGCTTCATTGCGGCGGTACTTTACGGTGGAAGCCGACGGGGGCGAGACCGACATTCTCTGGGGCTATTCAGGCGGTAGGAACAAGAAGGGCGGTCAGGGAGATGTATTAATCCCATTTCCTGGGCGCGTCGCTGAGGGACGCTATTCCTTCGACGGACAGGCGTTGCAACTCGATAGGAACGACAAAGAAGGGCCGAATGCGATCCACGGGTTTGTCCGGACCCTGCCGTGGAAGACGACCCAGGTTGAGTTGGGCTGCGCCTCCTTCGAAATCTGCCTTGATGCTGAGTCGTATGGCCGTCGAGGCTACCCATTTTCACTCAACATTCGTGTCACCTATACGTTGGATTGTCAGGGTTTGTCTTGTACATTTGTCGTGCAGAACGTGGGGCGTCAGGCGGCGCCTATCGGGGTCGGGTTTCACCCCTATTTTACCGTAGGCACGTCGCGTATCGATGAGGCCGAAGCGAAGATTCCTGGTGCAGGGTATCTGGAATTTAATGAACGGCTCGCACCGACCGGCACCATCGTTTCTGCGGCGGGAACAGAATGGGATTATCGTAACTATCGCCCGATCGGCAATCGCCGGTTCAATCATTGTTATGTCCATCTCGAACGCGATGCGGAGGGAATGGCCACGGTCTCCCTGCGCCATGGGGAAAACGGTCGCGTCATTGAGATCGTCATGGATCGCTCGTTTTCGGCTGTCGTGGTCTACACCGGCGATGCCATTGCCGAGGCTCCGCGGCGTGCCTGTGCCATCGAACCGATGACGTGCGCCACGGATGCCTTCAATCACCCCGAATGGGGCTTGAAACGGCTGGCTCCTGACGAAATATTCTCAGGGCATTACAGCGTTAGATACCGTTAGTATGCGGGGCCTTTCATCGAGACCGTACCTGTTTCCGCACTAGAATCTCACGGCGCACCATTTCATGGTAAGCCCTAGCGAGTCGACGTTGTGGCTGCATGTCGAGGCCGGATAGTATTGCGCGGGAAGTAACTGCGTAATGCCGCTGTAGCCGTGAGGAGGTTTGGAGGTGAATCGATGACCGAGGGCAAGAACAACTCGAACCCTCCTCAGCCGGCTGAGTTGGTTGTGAGTGCTGAACGGCATCAACGGCTCCATGACATCGTGCTGTACGTCAAGGCCCTCCATCATTGTATCGATCCGGACATGTACCGCATTTCACTCGAAAAGTTGAAGGAGTTGGAATGGTGTGTCGAAGGGGTCGAGTTTGAATCTGAAGGATGTCACGAACATCTTGGGTTCACCATGAAGGTGTCCTGGGAGGATCTGTGGTTTCTGGAAGCCGTTGTCAGAGCGGCGGATACTTATTCGCATAGAGCATCTACTGGCTGGCGGGTTGAGGGGATTACCGACCAGGGGTATGACGATTTGTTGAAATGGCTGGCACGATCGGAGGACCAGTTGTTCCGATCGAAGGTCAAAACATGACCGATCCCCTTTTCTTCTTCCTTGAACTGAGGTAGTCTCCTGGGGTCCTTTCTTTAATGATCGAGGATGAATTCTATGATGATACGATATGCTCACATTGGTCGTATGGCGCTCCTCATGGGCTCCGTACTCTTTGTTGTCGGCTGTGCCGCTCCGTCAACCGCCCCGTCTGGCAGTCATGGCAAGCAGTTCACGACCATGTGGGAGGAAATTTACGGGCGGCTCAAACCGGAAATCGACAGCGGCAATATTTCCGTCGAACGTGGTGAGGTCACTCTGGCAAGTCCTTCTGTCACGACCGACCAGGCGGGCACCAACTCCGATGGCGTGGGGTTGTCTTCATCTGCCGCAGCCGTCGGTACGCCCGTACCAGGCGCGGCATCGCGTGAGTTTATCCGCATTCGATTGACCGATCGTGTGCTCTTCGACTCGGGAGACGATCAGATCAAAGCTGACGGGGTCAATGTGCTGAGCAGGCTCGGCCGTATTTTAGCTGGGGAAAAGGGGCTTGAAATCGTCATCCAGGGTTATACGGACAATGCGTCTATCCGCGAGCGCCTCCGCTCAAAATTTTCTGACAACATGGCGCTGTCTCAGGCCAGAGCGGCGAACGCCTCGCAGATACTCCGGAGCAACGGTGTGGCCCCTGAGAGCCTGCGGCTGGAGTGGTTTGGCGAGAGCCGTCCCATCAGTAGCAACGACTCCGAGGAGGGGCGACGGCGAAACCGGCGTGTCGAAATCATGATTACCCCGAAGTAACGGTATGGGGCAGAGACCTGTGCTGCGGCGTTTATCCGGGGTCTGTTTTCTTGGTGCCTATTTGATAGCGGGACTCTCCTGCCCCTCCCTCGTCGATGCGCATGAGAAGAGTCTCCTTGTCGCTCAACCACCCGCTCCGCTGACTAACCAGACGCCACAGGACATGACGTTGTCGTGGCTTCGCAAGGGGCAGGCATTGAGGGCCAGTGGCGATCTCCGCGCCGGGATCGAGGCATTTCGCCGGGCCATCGCGCTTCAGCCCCGTCATGCCGAGGCCCATTACCTCTTGGGGGTGGCTCTCGAAGAGGCCTACGATGTGGATGGGGCCCTCGCAGAATTCGAAACGGTCGCCGAACTTGTTCCGAACCATATCAACGGTCAATTTCGGTTGGGTGTTCTGTACGGGCAACGTGGCGAACACGACGGCGCTATTCGTGCGTTCAGTGCGGTGTTACGATCCAATCCTGAACATCTGCTTGCCCGTTTCAATATCGCATTAGCGTTTCGCAAGACCGGCGATGACCTATGGGCCAAGCGTCACCTGGAACTCGTCGTGAAACAGAACCCTCGCCATAGCGGCGCGCACACGAGTCTGGGCAATATTTATTACGCCGGTGGTGACATCGCGCAGGCCATCGCGGAGTATCGGACCGCATTGGCCGGCGAACCTGGCTATGTACGGGCCCGCCGAAACCTGGCTGTGGCGCTCAAACAACAAGGCGACCTGCCTGGAGCCATTGCCGAGTATCGAGCCGCGATCGGTTTGCAGACCGCGGACCCGGCGTTGCATATCGAGTATGCCGAGACCCTCTTGGCGGGTGGAGAGACAACCGCTGCCGCGGCCGCCTACCAGCAGGCTCTTGTCCTCTTGCCCCAGACACGCGATCAGTCAGACCTCCGCAGCCGAATCACGCTTCAACTGCAGCAACTCACACCGTAACGCGATGTCGTGGGGCTCCTGCATGCCGGACGTAGGGTTTCTGCCTGCGCATCCGTGCGGCCGTGGGTCTCACAATGGTGGGGCCAAGGCCACGATACGGAACCGCACTTCATCCACCAGGGTATCGGCGGTCGTCCGTTCTCCCGTGAATAACCCACAGTGGTAGAGGCCCGCGGTCCATCCTGTTTTTGGCGGGGGCAACATGAAATAGCCGGATTGGTCGTTCATGGTCGTCATGACACGGTCTTGTGCGAGGGCGCGTTGAGTTTCCGTCATCTCGGATGTTTCCGCCACACAGCGTGCGGTGAGAGGCACGGCATCGAATGAAGCCGAGACCAGCCCAAACACCAGGTAGATGTCTTGTTGTGTGGTGGGAAAGCTATCGCCAGGGCTCAGCGGAATAAACTCATGAGCGCCGGTGGGAAAATCGTCCCGCACGATTTTCCCGGCCGGGATGACGAAGCGAAACCAACTGAAGTCGGCATCTCTCCCCATGAGCGACCCCCCGGTGTCCAGCGGTTGTTGCGGTTGAAATCGTGCGGCGGCTCTCGCATAGAGTTCTTCCTCCGGAGAGACGGTGGAAGGTGCAGGCTCCACGGCTACGGCGCGGTCTGCCGCTTCGTGATCCGCCAGCTTGGCCAACTCCGGAACATGGGGCCGCACCTTCTCGAGCCACCGGGAAATTTTTTTCTTATCGAGGACACGGGTGTCCGCTGGAAGCTGCACGTTCTTGTTGGCCTGTTCAAACTCGATGGCTGCGTCGTAAAGAGTCTGAAAATGGACGAATGCATTTTCCCATTGCTCCAGCTCGACGAGACATTGACCCATTCGAAAGACCGTATCCACATAGTCTTCTTCGCTGGGATCGAGGTTGGAGACCTTTCCAAATACCGTCAGCGCATCCTTGCACCGGCCAAGCTGCATCAGAGTCAGGCCGAGTTGATGATTGGCTAAGGGATCGTTGGGATTCAGGGCGAGCAGCCTTCGGTAGATCGGCTCGGCCTCCTGAAATTGGCCTGTCGAAAAGAGTCTCCATGCCTCTGCGCGGATAGAAGCCCATTCCTTGCGCTGGGCGCCGGTCATGTCTTTGGTAAGCACCGGATCGAAACGGCGGCCTCGATCGATGGAGGTGCCACGGATTTGTGAGAGCAGATTCCTGGCCGGGAGCTCGAGCGGAGAACCGGGAGGGACCTTGTGCAGCACATATTGCACGTCCGCCTCTGCGCCGTCATAGTCCAATACGTCAAACCGCGCGCGGGCCAACGTCAAACGCCAGCCGAGCATATCGGGAACGAGTGCCACGGCTTTCTTATACGATTCGAGCGATTGCTCAAGGCGATCCAGCTTCCGGAGTTCTTGTGCGAGCCGCAAATGGACCAAAGGATTCAGCACGTCGACTTCTGCAATGCGTATTAATTCGGCGATGGACTCCTCACTCTGCCCTGACCGCGTCAAGATGCTCCACTTGGCCCATCGGACATCCAATGCGGTCGGTGTCTTGGCGAGGACGGTCTCATAGGCTTCAACCGCTTCCTGTGGGCCTCGAGATGTGGCGAGGATATCACCGCGTAATTTTCGGAGCGTGAGCGCGGCAGGGTGTTCGTGAATGCCCCGGTCGAGGATCTCGAGTGCCGCGCTCGTCGTGCCACCTTCCCACACCGTTCTCGCGTGTTCGGCGATCTGCTGCTCCGACGACGGTGGAAAATCCTCAGCAAACAACAATGAGCTCGTCGTCAATGCTAGCGCCAGCGGCATTGCAAGGAGTGTTGCGACGGGGTGAGATCCTGGCTGGATGTCAGTCTTGTGCATGTGGGATGGCAACGATCTATCCATGAATGTGGAGAGGTCTCTTAGTCGATCAGTACTATACCAAGAAAAAATATGAGGGTAAAAGTGACTGTGCCCTGGAGTCTGTCTTTCGTCGCTCGGTGATCCGGCATCGTGACAATCTCTGTGGCCGTGCTACACTCTGGCCCCATGTTTGACGTTATTCTCTATCAACCGGAAATTCCCCCGAACACCGGTAACATCATCCGGCTCTGTGCCAATACGGGCGCGAGGCTGCATCTCGTGAGGCCGCTGGGTTTTACCCTGGAGGATAAGCAATTATTGCGAGCGGGGCTGGACTATCACGAATTTGCCACGCTTACGGTTCATGAAAACTGGGCGGACTGTGTCGAGCAATTGAAGACATGCCGCTTATTTGCGGTTTCGACCAAGGGTACGCAGCAGTATGACTTGGTTGCCTTTCGCGCCGGCGATGCCTTTGTCTTCGGTCCGGAAAGCCGCGGGCTACCGGCTGAGATTCTCGGTTCGGTTGTCGAGGATCAGCGTATCCGCGTACCGATGGTTCCAGGGAACCGGAGCCTCAACCTTTCCAATGCAGTGGCGGTCGTGGTGTACGAAGCCTGGCGGCAGGTGGGATTTGGAATCGAGGCGAAGAGCTGATAGCGAATGGCGTATGGCTTATAGCAAAACAAAGAAAATTCTGCCTGTCTTGCCCCGGCTATCGGCCATACGCCATATGCTATGTGCTCTTCAATCTCGCTCCTAGAGCTCTTCTTCTTTCAGGCACCGTCCGAATCCCTGCTGCTCGGCAAAATAATAAGCATAGTGTGTGGCTGCGAGGTTGGCAATACGTTCTTCCGCCTCCTCCCGTGTGTCCGTGTAGATCACCTGGATGCCATACCTGGCGGTGAGGGCGTCCAGAAAATCCATCAACCCAATCTTATGGTATTGGTTGAGTCGCCCTCCGGCTTTGCGATGCTGGAGCATGCCTTCGATGACGAGGAAGCGAGCTGGGAAGGCGAGGACCTGTTCGAGCTCACGGAGAAACGGTGTGCGGTTGTGCGAAGGGTTGGAGAAGACGGTATAGAGTTCTTCGACGCCGATGCGTTTGATGCAGAGCAGTTCTGGGACTTCAGCAATGGCATAGCCGCTGACTGGTAAGGTCTCTCGCATGGTTCCGGCGATACGCACGAAGCCATGAAAGTCGTAGGGCTGGAACTCGCGAGGGTCGACGTAGAGATGAATGGCCGGCACCATGAGTTTCGGTTGACCTTGCTGAGACAGCAGCATGATCAGTGATTGTGGCCCGCGTGGACCTTGGTCGGATCGTGAGGTCTGTTGCGCGCGTGGTGGGGTAGAGCTGTACGATCCGGAAGAGGAGCTTGCCGTTGGAGCGGGGCGTGTTGCCGGCTTTTGGGAGGCCGAGGCTTGCGTCTTGGCATCGTAGTTGGCGCGTGCGGCCTGATCGCTGAGCGTTTGATAGGCCTGGTTGATCAGTTGGGTTCTGGCTTCCGCTTTCCGATGTAAGGCCGGCGCATGGCCAAATCGATCCGGATGCCAGACCTGGATCTGTTCAAGCCATGCCTTCTTGATCTCCGTCTCCGTTGCGGTGGGGAGCAGTTCCAGCAATGTGTAGTAGTTGACAAGTCGCTCTTCCGGCATCGATCGCTCCTGTTCAAGGTGACGGAGTGTAACGGAGTCATAGTCTGAGATCTAGCCCGAACCCAGTAAGGTGAGCCTGCGGTGAAATCGCTTGGCCGAATGCTGCGATGCTGGCAGGATATCGTACAGGTGTGAGGCTCTATCCGGTGACATTGTCTAACTATTCGCAAGGCCGTGACAATAATTTCAACCTGCTTCGTATCGTGGCGGCGTTTGCCGTGCTGGTTACCCACAGTTTTGCCTTGGCGATCGGGACTGGGGCTGCCGAGCCGTTCCGAGACAGTCTTGGCATGACCATGGGCACGATTGCGGTTGACGTGTTTTTCGTGACGAGCGGCTTTCTCGTCACGGGCAGCCTATTGACGAGGCAGAATGCGCGCGAATTTCTCTGGGCCAGATTCTTGAGAGTCTTTCCGGCTCTGCTGGTCATGTTGCTCCTGACCGTGTTCGGGCTCGGTCCCTTCTTGACCTCATGGCCTCTCTCCGCCTATCTCACGGATGCTGGGACCTATGGGTACTTGTTAAAATGCGCCACCCTCGTCAGCGGTGTCTGGTACAACCTGCCGGGAGTCTTTATGGACAACCCGTTCAAAAGCGCCGTCAATGGGTCTCTGTGGTCTCTGCCCTATGAGATCCGCATGTATGCCATCGTCCTGGTGGTCTGGCTGGTCTGTCGGCGAATTCAGAACATCGGCGACAGAGCATTTTCAACAGCGATTGTGTCCGCGACCCTTGCGGCAGGGCTGTTCGTGCTCGTGCGCCACATCGAGGGTCTTCCCGCCGACCAATTCGTCTCACTGTTCTTTATGTTTTTCTCCGGTGCCGCCTGCTTTCTTCTGAAAGAACGGATCGCGCTTTCTCATGGGTGTTTCTGTTTCTGTGCGATTGGACTGCTGGCATCGGCTTTGGTCGGCCCCCGCCTATTCTTTGTCGTCTATCTGCTGACCATTGCCTATTCGGTGTTGTATCTGGCCTACATTCCTGCCGGACCTGTCAGGACCTACAATCGTGTCGGCGACTATTCCTATGGCGTCTATATCTATGCCTTTCCCGTTCAGCAGTCGGTTGTAGTCTTGATTCCTGGAGTTTCGGTTTTGCTGTTGTTCCTCATCTCCGCCTGCATCACCCTCTCACTCGCGGTCCTGTCTTGGCACCTCATTGAGCGGCGGGCGCTTGCGTTCAAGAGGTGCTCCACCCGGTGGAGCGGGATGTCTCAGAGCCTCTGTCCGATCTTCCGGGAATGAATGGTTGCTGAACGGCGTATGCGTTCTAGCCTGCTGACCGATCGTAGGCCGTCGCCTGCGGTTGCCTTGCTCTGTTCAAGAGGAGTCTGCTAGGGTCACGGGTGTGATTGGCCACGAGGCTCAACCCCTGTACGGAGGAGAACTACAATGGGAGAAGTCGAGACAGCCCCTGATGTTGCAGCCAAGGTGATCGAAGATCTGACATCGTTAGAAGTGGATCCGACCAAATGCGAGCGTCTCTATAAGGCCGCGCTGGTTCAATCCAGCTCAGGCGTGACCTATCGCATGTTGGCCAAGATGCTTGAGACCGGCAAGGTGGATCTCGTCCATTACGGGTGTGATTTGGATGCGGACGGCAAACCCGTGACGAAGTGGAAGATCCGGCGCATCCTTGAGCAAGCTCCCGAACGGTTTGACAAAGAGTTCGAGGCCATCAAAAAAAGCATCGTTGACGATGGTGAGCTCGTGCAGGGCGCATGGGTGCATGATATGACCGGCATGGCGGATGTGGCGGCCCAGGGCAAGAGCCTGGAAGAATGGTCGCGGAGCACGACCGCGGAGGCCAAGAAGAAGCCGAGCTAGCGACCAACCGGCTGCCTGGGCGGGTGGCGGAGCCGTCGTCAGAAACGCATAGCTCGGGATTGCGGCGTTGGTGGCGGCGACTCGTTCTGCGCCAACGGTGAAGCCGAGATGACGACCGTCAATCGGCGGTGTGCATTCCGTAGCGACTGCTCAACCTCCTCCGGGGTCTTGCCTCGTGCCAGCAGAAATCCCAGATATCGCGTTCCCTCAGGAAGCGGGACGAGTTCATCGCCAGACTGTGCGGTGATCGTCAGTTCGACAATCCCTGGTATGGCTCTCGCTTCAGTTTGTCCCCGCACGTCGCTCAGCTTGCCACCGTATGGAATAGGAAGCATCATAACTCCCGTCGCATGTTCCTGTCTGGTCAAAGGCGGTAGCGGCATCCGCAGCGCGTGACGGATGATCAGTTCTTCGAGTGACATGCCGGAGGCGAAATCCAGCATACTGGAACAGCGGCCACCGATTGCCCGCGCCGCCATCTCAATAACCCACACGCCGTCGGTATTCACACGAAACTCTCCATGCACCGGCCCTTCCCGTAGTCCCAACGCCTGCGCCGTTCGCGCCGCACAGTCGAAAATCTGTTGCTGGATCTCAGCCGGAAGGCGCGAAGGGGTCACATAGATCGTCTCTTCGAAAAAAGGGCCATCGAGCGGGTCGGGTTTGTCGAAGAGCGCCAACGGTTGCAATGTGCCGTTCGTGAGTAACCCCTCCAATGCCACTTCGCATCCAGGTACAAAATCCTCGGCGAGGATCCAACGGGCCTGCTCGTCGCGCGCAACCCACCCCAAGTTGGTGAGGAGTGCGCCGACACGGTGGAAGGCCATACAAAACTCTTCCTCATCGTTCGCACGAATGACCCCACAACTGGCGGAGAGGATCAACGGTTTCAGGACGCAGGGATAGTCAACCTGTTTTGCGAGCGCCCGTGGATCACCATTGAGGGGGTAGACGCGGTGGTGGGGCACGGGAATGCCCTGCCTGGATAGTCGCTCCCGCATCTCGCGCTTATTGCTGGTGGCAGTGACGGAGGCAATAGAATTGTGGGGGAGCCCCAGGGCTTCTGCGATAACTGCGGCAACGACGGCGGTTCTGTCGTCGACGCCGATCACCGCATCGATCGGGTGCTGTCTGGCGAATTCGACGACGGTGTGTGTGGCTGCTTCTGGATGATACAGGTCGAGCAGCAAGACGTCGCCAGAGGCGATCGGAAAGCCTTCGGGAACCCGCTCCATGCCCACGGTCACTGAGACGGGCACCAGGCGGGCCGCTTCGAGGAATGCCTCTGCCCGGTAGGTCGTGGCCGGCAGAAGGAAGAGCAGTCTCGGCATGATATCTGTTTAGCCGGCGATAGGGGCGGCTGTTCCTGCGCGGCTTCGGTGAAAGGCTTCCAACTGCCGATTCGCCTCGGCGATGATCGACAGTTTATCTACCACGTCGGCCAGTTTTGCGCCTGGGATCGTATAATAGCCTTCGTCATCCCCGAGCCCAGTGTAGACGCGGTTGCCGATGCAGCCAAAACTGCTGGCCGTCTGTCCCGATTGCAGTGTTTCCGGAATGACGGCGCAGGTCGGCCGTCCCATGGTGGCGTTTCCACCTGCGATACCGGCGGACTGCGCTGCCTCTGCCAGGAGCATCAGTTGCCTGACGGTTCCCCGGATCAGTACCAGGTCTGGGGCGAAGGTTGCCTTTGTCACCGGCGCGTAGAGGGCCACGCGAAAGGCTCCCTGTCGGCGTGGGATCATTGGAATATCGGCCATCGTGAGGTACTGCATCCCTACCATGGTCTGGACGAGTCCGTTGAGCTCAGTCGCGACCTGCGGCGGGAGTTCTACCCCGTGGGTATGGGCACCGACCGGGCAGGTATAGTGATCCGAGGCTTCGGTATAGAAGGTCTGGCCTTCCGCGGCGAGCTTCCAATAGCCGCATCCTGCCGGCGCCGGGGTGGTGACCTGTGGAATATCCGCCGGGACTGTGTCTCGAAACGCAATTGCCACTGCCGGTTGCTTCAACCCCAATAGTTCCTGGATCTTGGTGCCTTGTGTCATCAGTTCAGCTTGCACGATTCATCCCCCTATAGATGTGACGCCACCAACATTCTAGATCTCTCCATGCCCCTTTGTCAGGAGCGGCTTGAATTGTCGGGTCGTTGGTTCAGCGCAGCAGAACCAGGACTCCGTGAGACGAGGCGGTTTCGGGCGATCGGGCCTGGCAGGCATTGGACGAGTCGAGGGCTCAACTCGACGTCCGGCCATCTCATGGGCCGCCGTACGAATGCGATCAAAGGTCAGCATTGCGTCTGTCTCGTCCTTCGCACTGGCCTCCACGATCCCACTTACCGCCTGATGCAGCCGATCCATCCGCTCGTCCGGATGTGTCCAGGGATATTGAAAGCCGGCCTGATCGAGCGCACCGAGAAACCGTCGAATGTCAGATTGGTTGAGCAGCGCCGATCCTGGAGGAACCAAGAGGCGAATGCTCAGTTGTACCGGATCGGTCGCATCGATCAGGTCCTCTGTTTCCACCATGTCTAACATGTAGAGGTAATCGTCCAAGCTGGTCCAGGGGGTAAAGGCCACGAGCGAGGGGCGAAGGGCGATGCCGACTTCACGCAGCATGCCGAGTGCCGCAATCACGTCAGCGCCTGTATGTCCCTTCTGTAGGAGATTCAGCACAGAGTCGCTAAACGATTCCACGGCAGAGATAACGAACAGGCATCCCTGCGCGCGCAAGTCCGGCATCAGGGCACGGCGCTTCAAAAGATGCTCGATTTTTGCGGTGAAATCGAACGTCAGGCGTGGGAACTCTCCGTGCATGGCGCGAACGATACTCAGTGAATGCCCTGGGCCGTTTAAGAAATCCGGATCGCCAAACGTGATATGGGTGGCGCCTGCTTGCACCTGGCGCCTGATGTCTTCCAGGACGACGGATTCCGGGACGAGCACGAAGCGTCCGTCATAGACCGGCACGATTGGGCAATGAAGACAGCGATGGAGACATCCGCGGCTGGCCTCGACGTATCCGACCAGCCGTTCGGCACCCTGCTCTTCGAGCCGGGCATACCGGTCCAACATCGGGAGCCCTCTGCGACTTGGGATGGGGTACGGAACCGTTGAGGCATATCCACGCTGCAGCGAGGGGCTGACCACTTGGTGTCGAGAACTCACTCCTTCGAGGAGGCTGATGGTCTGATTCCGATCGAGTGTCTCGATGAGTGACCGTAGAGGAAGCTCATATTCTCCCCCCACGACAGAGTCGGCCAGTTTCTGGAGCAAATAGTCCGTATTGATTGAGGCATACAGCCCGTAGAAACAGATGTGGCAGGTGGGATTCATCGTCCGGATCAATTCGGCGACCCGCACGCCCAGCCGGAGCGCTGTATGCATGGGCACTGAGATGCCGACAAAGTGTGCTAGCCGGAGGGCCGCTTCATCCAGGTCATCAATCGCGATGTCGAGCCCGGTCGGCGCAAATCCGGCCTGTTCGAGAAATCCCATCGGCTGAGCGATACCGATGGGTTGGTGCCCGAGTTCATAACAAGAGATGAGGAGGATTGTGCCGGGCTGTCGCAGGGCTGATGGTGTGTCTGTAGATTCGGTCAGCCGTTCCATGGCGAGTTCCTGCGTGCAATCCGTTGGTCTGTCACAGGTAACATACCGGGAAGAGTTGGCGTAATGCGACAGGATTCACTCGAAGCGGCGTGACCACGAGATGCGTCATGCGCATGATTCTCGCAGGTGTCGTCGTGAGCTGGTGCATGGGTTTTACAGTGGCCGTGCCTCCTGCTAGACTGATGCCCGTGCAGGTTTGATTGTGACTGTCTGGTGGTCCGCGGCCATGGTGCCTCTACCTTGGTCAGCGTCTCGAAGTCGGGAGGCGCGGTCGAGTTCCACCAATCAAGATCTCCAACGCACACACATATATAACCAGAAGGCGCTGTCTCCGAGTGACCAACATTTGGTGCGGTAGCGCGTTCGGAAAGATCGGTCACAGACGTAGATGGTTTCTCTAACGACCCAGCCAGTTTCAGATGCGGCGCAGCTCAAGATTATTCCACTCATCGCCAAGGAACTTGGTGTCGGACCGCATCAAGTGGCGGCCGCGGTAGCCCTGCTCGACGAGGGTTCGACCGTGCCGTTTATCGCGCGCTATCGCAAGGAGGTGACCGGCAACCTGGACGATACCCATTTGCGCACGTTGGAGGAACGGCTCCTGTATCTGCGCGAATTGGAGCTGCGCCGTACCGCGATTCTGGCCTCGATCGAGGAGCAGGGGAAGCTCACAGATCTGCTTCGTGGCACCATTGAAGCCGCTGCGACCAAACAAACATTGGAAGACCTCTATTTGCCCTACAAGCCTAAGCGCCGCACGCGGGCGCAGATTGCGCGCGAAGCAGGATTGGAGCCATTGGCCGATGGCCTGTTTGCCGATCCGACGCTCGATCCTGAGCTGGAGGCCGCGAAGTATTTGAATGTGAAGCCTGCGGCTGAGGGCGTCGAAGCCATCAACGTGCCGGACGCCAAATCTGCGCTTGAAGGTGCGCGGGACATTCTGGTCGAGCGGTTTGCCGAGACCGCCGAGTTGCTCGCCAAGTTGCGGACCCGCCTCTGGGACCAGGGCGTCGTCACGTCCACCGTGATGAAGGGCCAGGAAATGGCGGAGGAAGAAAAGTTCCGCGATTACTACGCCTATTCCGAGACCATTCGCACCATCCCATCGCATCGCGCGCTGGCGCTATTCCGGGGCCGCGCGTTGGGCGTCTTGAAGATTGATTTGGGCCTGGGCGAGGCATTGGAAACGGTCGTGCCGCATCCCTGCATCGCCACCATTGCGGCGCATGTCGGCATCGAAGACCGTGGCCGTCGCGCGGATAAGTGGCTGATGGGTGTCTGCGATTGGACCTGGCGTGTGAAGGTGCTCTTGCATCTCACGGTGGAGTTGCTGGTGCAATTACGCGAAGCGGCGGAAGCCGAGGCGATCAAGATTTTTGGCCGCAATCTGCACGAGTTATTGCTGGCGGCGCCGGCGGGACCGAAGGCCGTGCTCGGCCTCGATCCCGGTATCCGCACCGGTTGCAAAGTGGCGGTGGTGGATGCGACCGGCAAGTTGCTGGAGACCACGACCGTGTATCCGCTCCAGCCGCGCAATGACTGGCAGGGATCGCTGGCGACTCTCGCACGGCTGGTTGTGCAACATGGCGTCGAACTGATTTCGATCGGCAATGGTACGGGCAGTCGGGAGACCGACAAGCTGGCCATCGAGGTCATCAAATTAGTTGTAGCGCACAAGCCGGAGCAGAAAGTAGCCAAGATCGTAGTCAGCGAAGCCGGCGCATCGGTCTATTCAGCGTCGGCCTTTGCCGCGGCTGAGTTTCCCGAATTGGATGTCAGTCTGCGCGGGGCCGTTTCCATTGCCCGTCGTCTGCAAGACCCGCTGGCAGAGCTGGTGAAGATCGATCCCAAGGCCATCGGCGTCGGTCAATATCAGCACGATGTGAACCAAAAGGCGTTGGCACGATCACTGGATGCCACCGTCGAAGATTGCGTGAACGCTGTCGGTGTGGACGTCAATACGGCTTCGGCTCCGTTGCTTGAGCGGGTGTCGGGTTTGAATAAGGTGCTGGCGAAGAATATCGTCGAGTACCGCGATGCGAACGGCCCTTTTGTGAACCGTACCACGATCCGCAAGGTACCGCGTCTGGGCGACAAGACGTTCGAGCAGGCCGCCGGTTTTCTGCGCATCAATGACGGCGACAATCCGCTGGATCGCTCCTCGGTCCACCCGGAAGCCTATCCGGTGGTCGAGCGCATTCTCGCGCGCATCGGCAAAGGCATGATGGACGTGATGGGTCAGCCGGCGGTGCTGAAGGGATTATCTCCCGCCGACTTTACCGATGAGAAATTCGGGGTGCCGACGGTGCGCGACATTTTGACCGAGTTAGAAAAACCGGGCCGCGATCCGCGCCCGGAATTTAAAACGGCCACATTCCAGGAGGGCATCGAGTCGCTGACCGACCTGCACCCCGGCATGGTCCTCGAAGGCGTCGTGACGAACGTCGCGGCCTTCGGCGCCTTCGTCGACATCGGGGTGCATCAGGACGGTCTCGTGCACGTATCGGCGCTGGCCAACAAGTTCATCAAAGACCCCCATGAGATCGTGAAGCCTGGCCAGATTGTGAAGGTGAAGGTGCTGGAAGTCGACGTGAAGCGCCAGCGCATCAGCTTGACTATGCGCCTCGACGATGTGCCAGGTATGGCTTCGGCTTCAAGCCGCGTGCCAGCCGAGGCCTCTACGGGAGCCGTACGCGACCAACGTGACCGGCGTCCGTCCGCACCTCAGCATGCTTCGGAACGCCAGCCGCAGCCGGCCGGGACGATGGCTATGGCGCTGGCGCTTGCTCGTGCCAAGCAGCAGAAGTAGCAGGCGGCAGTTTCGTTGGTTGCTCGTTCGAAGAAAAGAGCATATGGCTGATGGCCGATAGCCCGAACGGAGACCATCCTATTTTCTGTGACATGGTACCATCCCTACCTTGCGCGCTTGCCATTCGCTATACGCTATTAGCTGTCAGCTCCGCTCCCCACGGGATACGAACAACGAATTTCTCTGCTAGCGGCGTGCTGGCGCCGGCCGATGGTGCAAGAGTGGTGGCCCCAGCGGGAGCAGGGGGTGGCCGGTGAAGGCAGTCGTGAGGCTGGCGACCGCGTGGTAGAACGCCATGGTTCCGACGAGAATGTGGAAGACGCCAGGGAGGAATTCGCTGATTTGATCGAGGCGGGCCAGGAAGGTGAGCAAGAACGTCGCGGTGATGACGAGGTGCAGGGCGCAGAGCGTCGTATTCCGGTAGGCGGTTAGGTACACCATGACGGCTGAAAAGAAGAAATAGACCAAGTTGATCGGGGCGAAGAGCACCATGTCGATCTGAAAATTAGTGCTCGCACTGACCAGCTTGGCCGTGCAGACGGTGGTCCAGAAGAAACCGTACATCGTGAGTGCCGTCCCGCCGAGTTGCTCGTGGTAACGGATGTCGGTAATTCCGGCGAGAATTTGCACGATGCCGCCGAAGATCAGGGCGATGACTAACGTACCCACGTGATCTCGAGCCGGAATCCCTCCCAACTGTGCAACGCCCAGGGTGAGGGCGCCGACCGCCAGTCCGAACAGGCCAATGGCTAAGACATCGATTCGGCGCGAGTGCAATTCATCGGACATGAAGACTCCTTGTTTATTGTCGTCGTAGTGCTGTGACCGTCAGGAAGTGGGAGCATGCAAGAGCAGGGGTGAAAAAAGCAAGGCCCATAAAAGGGGGGATATGTTTCGGCGTTACAGTCGGGGAGCCGGTTTCGTTTTGAAGAAATCTCCGCCTTTCACAGACTCGTCGTCTGTCCCCCAGGCGATCTGTTTATCCTGTCGCTTCATGAGGGGCACATGTTTGGAGCAGTGGATATACGCTTCTTCGACGTCGATGATGATCCAGGCTTCCGGACGGCGGCCTCCCTTCATTCGAGAGGCTTCGACCATGCTGGCTGGAAGATGGGGGATGGTCGTGAGGTCATCGGGGCTGAGGACCCTGGCGGCTCCATTCACGTGTAACCCCACCGTGCTCTGATAATAGTCGAGAAAGATCATCCCGATCTGCGGGTTTTCTAGAATATTCCCCACGCTGGCCAGGACGCCGTTGCCCCGATATTCCGGGTAGGCGACGGTCTTCTGATCGAGCACCTGCACGAATCCCGGCGTGCCGGCGCGAAAGGAGCAATCGCAATGGCCCGCCGCATCGGCCGTGGCGATGAAGATCATTTCCTGCCGCGCGATGAACTGCTGCATCAGGGGATTCAGATAGTCCAGCATCTGATTGGCATAAAACGCTGCCGCGCGGGCATTGCTGCCGAATCGTTGCTGTGCCTGCTGTTCTGCTGGCGAGGCCGGGCGTTTCATGGGCACACTCCTGGTCACAGATTGTCAATTGGCATAGCGTCTGGCCCCATTGTCCATCACGAAAGGCCGGTTTGTCGAATGCGCTAGAGAGGATGCCGAACTGAGGCGCTGAAAAGGTCTCATGCTGCAGGCAGGGTCTGCGAATCTACAGGGCAGCTTCAATCGCTAGGGGGGCGGTGCGAGTATCGTAGCGGTACATCGACTGACGACGGATTGAAGGGAGCCTTGTATGAGGTTTGTGCAGGATGAGGAATAGGCGGTTATACGGACAGGCCGACGTTCTAACTTTCGTCAGAAACGAGACGATATTTTTTGAGCTTTGTGAGTAACGTCTTGTAGTCGATGGCGAGCGTTTTGGCCGCCTGGGTCTTGTTTCCACCGGTGGCGTCGAGGACACGCTGGATGTGGAGCCGTTCGATCTCGTCCAGTGAGAGCTGCGTCTGATCTCCCGGGTGCAACGTGGTTCGGGTTTTCGGCAACAGGGCGACGACTTCTTCTTGGCCGATCGGACCTATACTGTTGCTCATCAGCACGATTCCTTCAAGCACGTTGCGCAGTTCACGCACGTTGCCGGGCCAACTGTGGGCGGCCAGCGTTTGTAGGGCTTCGGGTGAGAGGGTTCGTTTGGTGGTTCCCGGGATACGTAACGTGGAAAGTATATGTTCGGCAAGTGTTGGCAGGTCCTCCTTCCTCTCGCGGAGTGGAGGCACGCGGAGGGTGACGGTGTTGATGCGGTAGAGCAGGTCGTCCCTGAAGCGGCCTTGGTGGACGAGCTCCTGGATGTCCTGGTTCGTGGCTCCGACGACGCGGACGTTGGCCTGGAGCGTCCGCGTGCTGCCGACGGGGCGGTATTCGCCACGATCCAGGAACCGCAATAGGCTCACCTGCATCGGACCGGGCATTTCCCCCAGTTCATCCAGAAAGAGTGTGCCCCCTTCGGCGGCGGCGATGAGCCCTGGTTTTGCAGCAGTTGCGCCGGTAAACGAGCCCTTTTCGTGTCCGAAGAGTTCGCTTTCCAGGAGTTCACGGCTTATGGCGCCGCAGTTGATGGCGATGAAGGGTCCGCTGGCTCGCCGACTCAAATCGTGGAGCAGCCGCGCCGCGATTTCTTTGCCTGAACCGGTTTCCCCTTGAATGAGGATAGCTGCATTGGAGGGGGCCACCTGCGCGATCTTGGTTTTGAGTGTTTGCCAGGCTTGGCTGGGTCCTTCGACGATGACATCGCGCGTGAAGCCTCCATGGCGGGCCGCCAGGTTTTCTTTGCGGAGGGCACGTACGGTTTTCAGCCTGGCTAATGCGGCGTTGACCGCTGCGGCGTCGAAGGGCGTGTCCTTGACTAAAAAATCCCAGGCCCCCTGTTTGATCGCCTCGACCGCGTCTTTGACGTCGCCGTGGCCGGTCAGCATCAGGACGTCCAGGTCTGGCTGATGCTCGCGGACCCACTTTAAGACGCCTCGCCCGTCGAGGCCAGGCATGCGAAGATCGGTGATGACGCATTCGAAGGTGCCGGTTTGAAGCGCCTCGATGCCTGCTGTCCCATGCGTGACGGCGGTCACCTCGCAGCCTTCCTCGCGGAGCGCCTGCTCGAGTACTAAGCGAACGTATTCTTCGTCGTCGATGATGAGTATGCGCATTGCTTTAGCCTTCAGCGGTCAGCTCTCAGCTGTCAGGTCTTAATCCTAACTGATCGCTTCCTGGTTATTCGGAAATGCCAGAGAAAATGTGCTGCCTGTGCCAGGGGATGATTCGGCCCAGGCACGGCCTCCATGTTTCTCCATGACCATTTTCACAATGGCCAGGCCGACGCCGGTGCCTTCGTAATCCTGGGCATTGTGTAATCGCTCGAAAAGACCGAAGAGCTTTTGTTCCTGGTCGGTGTCGAAACCGATACCATTGTCCTGTATCCAGAGCCTACGTTCGGTCGGCGTCTGCTGTCCTCCGATGTTGATGCTTGGAGCCGGAGAGAAACGGGAGAACTTGATGGCATTGTCGAGGAGATTGACCAGGGCCTGCCGGATGCTGACCGGTTCGCCATACAGGTCGGCGAAGGGGAGATTGATGGTGATCCGAGGTGCGATGCCGGTGAACTGGCTCTGCCGGTCGACGAGCAGGCTGTTGATCATCTCCAGCACATTGAAGCGGGTGCGTGGGAAATCTTGTTGTTCCAGTCGTGAATACTTGAGCAGGGCATCGATCATGTGCGTGAGGCGCAGGGCGGATCGACGGATCACGTCGATGTGGTGCTGGACTTGCGGGTCTCCGGCTTCTTGAAATCGCTTTTCCAGGAGCGAGGAGAACCCTTCGATTTCGCGAAGAGGTCCTTTGAGGTCATGTGCAATAGAGTAGGTGAAGGCTTCGAGTTCCTTGGTCTTGCGCATCAGGGCGGTGCCCCGCTCGCGGAGATTCGCCAGCATGGCCGTCAGGGAGTTGGCCAGGATCCCGACCTCATCCTGCGTGGGCCAGGGCTCAAACTGCGCCGCGAGGTCATGGTGGGCGACACGGTCTGCCGTGGCGGCTAAGCGTTTGAGAGGGTTGGCCACGAGTTGTTTCATCATGAGGTAGATCGACAGGACGAGAAGCCCCAACAGGCCGACCACTCCGAAGACGATGAGCCGTGCCTGCTCGACGAGGCGATCCCCCTCGATTTTCATCTCCACATCGATTTTGCGGTGAACTTCAATGAGCGAGGCGATGGCATCTGCGATCCTGGCCGCGGTCTGTTCATAGAGGAATTCTGTGTCTGCGGGATTTTTCGTGTGCCGGCTAGCAGCGGTCTCGATGTCTTCACGCTGAGCGCGGAGAGCGCTCATACCATCGGCAATGGCGACGATCGTGAGATTTTCCTCGTCGGCCAGGTTGCCCCGTCCATGCTGTTGGAGCATGCCATACAAGACGGGGTGTGTTCGCGCGGCGTGGGTCGCTTGATAGGTGTCCAGTGCGGTGAGCGTTCGGTGCTCGATGTCTGCGATGGTCTTCAGGCTGATGGCTTGGGTCGCGGTGTCCAGATGTTCGAGGAGATGGTGCATATGGGTCTGCATGTCGAAGAGGTTGCGGAGCATCTCCGATGCCGTGACGACGCCCGGGATCGTGATCCGTTGATGCCGATCGACGTAACTATTCACGCGTGAGAGATACACAAGCGTCGCGGAGAAGCTGCCGATCAATAGAATGACGATCAGGCCAAACGAGATGGCAAGCTTTTGGCCGATGGAGAGGCGACTGAGCCAACTGGCAGGCATGGCGCAGCCTAGCACAGCGGCCGGAGAAGTGTCAGCCTGCCACGGCGGAGTCGAATCATGCGGGGCGTGACTCAAGCCCGTTCGGTGCCCCAACGGCGATGGAGAAATCGCTCTATGGGGGCAAAGAGTGTTGTATCGACCGCGAGGTCGATGATGACGACCACGAGCATGACGCCGATCACTTGGTCCATGGCACTCAATTCACGACCGTAATGCAGCAAGTGGCCGAGACCGAAGCCGGTCAGAATCGTGACGAAAATCTCGGCGGCCATGAGGGAACGCCAGGCGAAGGCCCAGCCCTGCTTCATGCCGCTCAACAAAAATGGAAGCGCCGCCGGCAGGATCACATGCGTCCAGGTATGGAGTCCCGTCGACCCCATGCTGCGTGCGGCCCTGGCGTAAATGGGGGGAACGGTCCGCACTCCGTTGTCGGTCGCAATGATCAATGACCAGAGGGTTCCCATTACCACGACGAACAGCATGGCGGATTCCGTTTGGCCGAACCAGAGCAGGGCCAGCGGCACCCAGCAGACGCTGGGGAGGGTTTGGAGTCCCAGCGCGAGGATGCCGATCGTGTCCTGGCACCAGCGAGATGATGCGGTGAGTAATCCCAAGGGAAGCCCGGCGAGGATTCCCAATCCATAGCCGATGAGGAGCCGCCGTACGGTGACGACCGTAGCCTCCCGGAGCGTGCCGTCTTCAACCGCGGACCGAAGGTACTCAAAGACGCTAAGGGGCGAGGGCAGCAAGACGGGAGACCAGATGTGTGCCTCCACGACCAGATGCCATGCCACCACGAGGAACACGAAGAACAGGGATGCAGTCAGCCACCGTGCGATCATCCAGCCACCTCGGTCTGGACATAGCCTTTCAATACGCGGGTGATCTCCGTCGCATAGCGGGCTAGATCCACGCTGTTGATGTCGCGTGGACGAGGGAGGGGAATGGCGAATTCCTCGCGAATCCGTCCAGGGTTCGGCGAGAACAATATCACGCGGTCTCCCAAGCAGACGGCCTCGCGCACGTTGTGCGTGACGAAGACGATCGTTTTCCGATGCTGGCTCCAGATACGTTGAATGTCTCCATACAACTGCTCCCGCGTCAGGGCATCCAGCGCGCCGAAGGGTTCGTCCATCAAGAGCATGCTGGGATTCGGAGCCAGCGCTCTGGCCAAGGCCACCCGCTGTTTCATGCCGCCCGATAGCTCGTGCACATTGGCATGCATGAACCGCTTCAAGCCTACGAGTTCCAGATAATACTCGGCGGTTTCTCGTCGCGCGGCGGCGGTGAGCCCGTTTCTCAGCTGTAACCCGAACAGCACATTGCCCAGAACCGTCAGCCAGGGGAAGAGCGCGGCTTCTTGAAACATCACGAGACGATGGGGCCCCGGCCCTGTGATGCTCTGACCATCGGCTTGAACCAGCCCCTGATCGGGTCGGTCGAGGCCGGCGATGATATTGAGCAGGGTCGATTTTCCGCAGCCGCTGGGGCCGACGAGACAGACGAACTCTCCTTCAGTGATGCGGAGTGTCACGTCATCGAGCGCATGCACGTGCAGCGAACTGGTCTTGAACCACTTCGAGACATGTTCGAGGACGAGTTTGGGGGATAGGGTATGTGTTTGGGCCGTTTCGGACATACCCATTTCAATTCACCCGTTCAATGAGCCGCGACAAGTCAGGCGTTTTTCGCATAAAACCTGCGCGTTGGGCCTGTGCGACAAATTGTTGGTACTCCGTAGGAGAGGCCTCCGTGGTCAACCCAATCCTGGGCCAAGCGTGTGCGATCAACTCGGCTGAGACTTTGGCCTGTGTTTCGGCTGCCAGTTCTTGCTGAACCATCTTCTTGGCTTCTTCCGGATGCGAGAGAATCCAGTCGGTCAGTTCCCGGTGAGCTTGAGCGAACCTCTTCGCCAGCTCACGCTTGGTCTTGAGAAATTTCACGCTTGAGACCAGGACGGTGATGCTCTCTTTCGATTGTTCCACGAGGACTTTGCCGCCCGCCTCCCGCTCCAGCCGCGAGACCCATGGTTCGGCTGTCCACACGGCGTCCAGTTTCTTCTGTTGAAATAACGAGAGCTGATCAGGGTTCGGGGTCGGAACGATGAACGCATCCCCGCCGGTTTGGGTGATCGTTAAACCTCCGGACGCCAGCCAGGCGCGGCAGGCAATGTCCTGGGTGTTGCCGAGTTGCGGGGTGGCGATGGTTTTCCCGCGGAAATCGGCTGGTTGCTTGAGGGGCGAATCCTGCTGAATGACGAGGGCTGCGCCCCCGGCGGCGGCGCCGGCGATAATCCGGACTTCTTCGCCGTTGGATTTGGCGTAGGCGTTCAATGCAGGACTAGGGCCCACGTAGGTAAGGTCAATGGAGTCCGCCAGGATCGCTTCCATGGCGCTTGGTCCAGCATTGTAGACATACCACTCGATCTTGACGTCGCTTCCCAGCCGTTGTTCAAACCATCCCCGGCCGGAGCGAGAGAGATGATGGGCCACCAAGCCTTGGACATGGGTCATGTTGGGGAAATGCCCGACGCGGATCGTGTCCCCTGCGATGGCGTGAGAGGGCGGGGTAATGAGCGTCCAGACTCCTAGAAACAGCACAACGAGTATCTTCATGATCATCCTTATTGCAGTTGGTTCGTTCAAGGTTGGGACGGCTTGAATGTTCGTCCAGGATCCAGTCCCGGCTGAATCGGCATGGCCGAAAGCGCCTCTCGATACCGGATCTCTAACTCTTCACGCTGATCCGGTGCCCAGAAACGTGCCTTCGAAGCCGATTTAGCCAGGAATTCCTCCGGCTCGTATGTGACATCGTGCAATACCGAGGCTTCAGGAATGTTCGGCAGTTGCCGGTCGTACTTGCTGATATCGGGACCAGGGCTGTGCCGGTCGTGCACGCCGCTGATGGTCAGGTGCAGAATCGGTCCCCGGATGGAGATCCAGCCTGTGGTGGTTTCCTCATCCCCCTGATCGGTGGCATGACTCAAGTGGAAGTACACACGCTCTGTCGGAGCGGCCTGGGCCAACGCCTTTGCTAGAGGCGGCGCCAATACGGCAATCTCTTCGTTCCGGAACGCTCTGGTTCGATCAGCTTCACCGGCAAACAGCCGGTGAATGACGTTCCGCCGTTCCCATGCGCGAACTCCTCGAAGCAATGTGCCCACTTCGGTGGCGGTCAGCGTGGCGGGGTGAGAATTGGAAATCGAGTCGGGGTCCTGTTCCAATCGAACCGTGCTCAGCCCCGACTCATAGATGGATTTCGATTGTGGGACGGGCTTGTTCGCGCAACCGGTAATGATGGATATTCCGGCGATGAGCAACAGGGCTCGAAGCGGCCATGCAGACGGTTGCGGCATAGTTTTTGGGAGGCGATTCATTATTGTCCTTCCTTTCCTTGAGCGGTCCCTGCCTGTGGTATTGCACGATCGAACCCGTGCTCTTGCAAGAGGGTTTGTATTTCCGGTGTCAGTAAAAATGTGATGAAGTCTCCCGCGCCTGAAAGGTTCTTGGCGGTCCAGGTCGCGGCAACTCCATAGCGGATAGGAGTATGGGAACCGGCCTGGGCTGTATCGAGAATGCGGACCTTCGCATTCTCGACGACGTCTGTCCGATAGAGGACGCCGACCTCAGCTTCGCCGTTGGCGACTAGATCGAGCACGGCACGGGAATGCTCGCCGAAGACGTAATGAGACTTCAGTTGGGCATCGAGCTTGTTATATTTGATAAACTGCGCCGCCACTTTCCCTACCGACGAGGATTTGGGATCCCCGACGGCGATCCGTCGGATCGGGACGGTCTGCAGATCTTGGACGGAGCCGATGGGGGCGGGGTGGGTCGTGCTGGTGATCAAGACCAGCGACGTGCCGGCATAGGCCCGTTTAGTTCCTTGAATGATCAGCCCTTTCTGTTCGAGCTGTTCAATTTCCTCAAACAGCGACGGCAGGAAGATGTCCACTGGTGCGCCCTGTTCAATCTGATTACGGAGCGTTTGCGAGGGGCCGTAGATAACCCGCACGTTGATATCTTTGTGCTGGGCCTCGAAAAGCGGCAGTACTTTACGAAACACATCGCTGAGGCTGTTGGCGGCTGCGACGGTGAGGGGCTCCGGTTGTGCCTGCACGGGTGGGGTGACCCAGAGCGATGCCGTCGCGATTCCGAAGAAGAGTAAGGACCTGAACCATTGGTGTTTCACGATTGTTCTCCTGACGGTTAAATAATTCGTGCGTCCTAGAAATAGAATTGGTACTGCACGTTGACCCGGTTTTCGATGAGATCGCGGCCAAATCCCGGTGTGCTCTCAAACGGAAACCGATCCGGTGCACGCCCGCCGCTTCCCATGGTGATATTCGAGTAGTCGATGACGAGCCGGTTATTGTATGTGCCGTCGAAGCTGTAGTTGATGGCGGCGCCGAACTCCTTTGTCAGATCGTCCTTCTGCTTGGTCGAAGGATCCATTACCCCGTAGCGGACGGCGAGTTCGAGCTTCCTGGGGATGACATATTTCCCGACCTGGGCATACCAGCCCCAGGCTTGCCCCAGATCAACGGGGGGGCCGGTGATCGATGCGATGGGGATTGTTGCTAAATCAAATGGTGTGGATCCACTGTCCCTGCTTCGCACCCTTTGGTGGCGGAAGTATCCTTCAGACTGGAGAGACCAGCCCTGGTACTTCGCGATGAAATCCGTTTCATAGGTCTGGAAGTCGTAGATGCCCCCGGCGAGGAGTCTGCCGTTCATGGCTTTGGTGACACTCTGACGATACCCTCGGTCTACAATGTCTGATCGAATGGCACTCAGGTAGTTTTGGGCTGGATTGTAGGCATAACCGAAGGCAATGGCTGATTGCAGGGTGCGAGAATTCAGGATGTCTCCCTGTCCGTATCCAGGATTGCCTGCAATCTTGTAGAGCCCGCGAAACGTGTACAGCATCTCGCCGGTCAGGGTGCGGGTGTCATAGTTGTAGGTCCGAGTCGTTCCTGAGGGCTGTGCCCCAGGTGACCCGCTGGGGGGCAGCACTCGTTGACTGACGGAGGTGCCTTCACGAGTCAGATTCGGTCCGACTCCCCCCCAGATACCAATCGCATAGTTGAATTTGTACTGGTCTTCGTCGCTGAGGATGCTGATCCCAATATCGCGGCTGTCGATCTGGTTGGCGGAAAATGCCCGCTGGACAATCATATTGTCCGCGAAGGTGGACGTGGCGATCGAACTGATCTGGGCTCGATTGAACCAGACCCGTTGTTGGCCGAGTTGGACCGTTGCCCAGGGGATATGCCAGGAGGCGACATAGGCATCGAGAAGTCTAGCTCTGCCACTGCCGCCTTCCTGATCCCAGGATGTCTGATCGAGTGCCAGGGAGAAATTGTAGCGGAAGTCTGGATCAAAGGCGTATCCCAGAAATTGAAGGCGAGCGCGAGGGACCGAAAAGAGATTCGAATCGCTCTGTTTTTTCACCGCTCGATATTCGACCTGGCCTCCGAGGATCTCAGGGTTTCTTGAGTCTCCGACCGACCCCCAGATTGAATTGTAAGAACTGTGGGTGTAGCGCACCTGGGTGAGCAGGCGGAGCTTCAAGAAAAATTTTTCTCCGACACGGATGTTCAATCCGTTGTTGACGTCGATATTGAAGTTCGGCTTGGAGATACGTTCTTTCGTCTCGATCACCTTCAAGCCCTTGTCGTACTCCTCTTGGGTAATGATTCCTTTGAGGTAGAGATACTTCAGTCCGGGGTCTTCGCCGGAGTAGTATTCCCACTTGCCTTCTTTCTTTACGAGTTGGCCTTCCTCGACGGCCTGTGCTCGTGGTGTCGGGCCTGCAAAGAGCGCAAAGGCTGTAACCGTGATAAAAAACACACCGGAAATTCTCATGTCGCTACCCTCCGTGACATGTGAACTTCCGGTGGTCCGGTCAGTTCTCAATTTTACGATTGAACAAGTCGGTCTTGGGCCTCCAGTCATCTGGACGGCCGGTCATTCTCCTTTAACTGGGACAACAGTTCTGACGTATCATCGTATTCTCAGCGTGTGGCGGTTGGGCCTTCGCCCTCAAGGCGCATCTTTTCCTTGCGCTCGATCTGCACGACTTTGGAGTCATGCACGATGATCTCGATGGACCCAAAGCGAAGGCCTCTCAGGGCGAGGCGAATGGCCTGCTCGATTGCCTGAGGGTCCTGCCGATCTGATCGTTCTGTGCTTCCCATGATGATGGTCCTGATCGATCTTGTGTGAGACTGCTAGCGCATGACGATTTTGCCGCTCTTATCCCAGAACCAGAAGACGGACAGATTCGGATAGATGGCGTTGATGGCGTTCTGGCCTGCCACCGTAAACTGGCAGCCGACGGCGACCAGCCAGTTTTGCGAAAAGTTCCATTGCAGCGCCGGTTCCACGCCGATGATCGTAAATCCGTTTTTCTGCCCTGCGTTGACTTCATGTCCATCCGCCCGCCAGGTGAGTCCGTGCAGGGTGCTGACTTCGATGTTGTACCCGAACCCGCTCTTGTCATCCAGGATGTGTTCGAAGATCAAGCGTGTGTTGACTACGTCCCCGGTGTAGGCGTTCCTGCCGCCGCTCTCTCCCGGTGCGGCATAGGTATAGAACACGGCTGCGCTGATGCGAATCGGTTCGAAGTTTTTTCGCGTCATCAAGCCTTGGGTCAGTCCATATTCCCCGAACCGCGTACTGGGTAGTCGGCCGAGCGGCGAGAACCCCCCTGGTGGCTTCTCGGCATCGGCCCAACGGCTGGTGGGGAGTACGACTTGCGTGTAATGGGTCACGGACGGGCGCCAGCCTCCAGGATCTTGGATGATGGGCCGGTATTTCATGATGAGCGAGGTGTCCCCGAATCCCGTCGAGCTCGTCCTCTGCCCGTTCTGGTTTGCCCAGAATGAATTCATCGAAATGGCGGCGCCTAGTTCGATGTGATTGGTCAGTCCATAGGCCGTATTGATAGAAGGGGACACTTGATAGAGATGCACCGGTCCGTTCTTGCTGTCGGTCGGACCGCTCAGGCGATTGCCGAAGCTACTTTCGCCGATTTGCGAGAAGATAAATTCGCGGATGGAAAGTTGTCCCTTCGGTTGGGTGTCGACAGCCTGGAGGAGAACTGGTCCGTGGGAAAGCGGATTCCAGCTCTGGCGATATTTCTTGATCTCCTCATCGGTCGGGACCCAATCTAGCGCAGAAGACTGTGAAGGGATGGCGGTCGCCGTGAAGAAGAGGAACGCGAGCGATGTTAGGAAGATGTTCCGGTATTGAAGCTGGTGAAATAATGTAAGGCGCATGTCAATTCCTATTATTCCGGTCATGAATGATATGTATAGTATAAACTAAATGAATCTAAATTGTCAACAATATATTATGTATAGGCATATGCGGGAGGAATACTCTGCAATGGCTATTGATTCGAATTGGTTATTTTGAATAAAAAAATCAATAAATATCAATTATGATACATTTTATACTTGCTATTAGTAATCTATGATTGCTATAAGCCTGCCACTATGGCGCAGGCACATCGAGCCGAATCAATCGAACATTTCGCGAATCATCTAAAAGATATCCGTGTCTCACGGAGCTTTTCGCAAGGTGAACTTGCCGGAAAATCCGGGATCACCAGGCAGGCCGTTTCTGCCATCGAGTCCCATCTTTATCTGCCCACCACGGCGGTTGCGCTTCGCCTGGCAGCGGCATTGGGCTGTCGAGTGGAAGATCTCTTCAGTCTTGTGGAGGCGCAGGATGTTATTGAAGGGAAGCTGATCGGTCATTTTCCCCAGCCCGATGAAAAGGTCTCGACGGTTCGCGTGAAGGTCGCGAGGGTAGGAACTCGCATGGTTGTGCGCCCTGTCACGGAATTGGGCGACGTTCTTTCCTATAGTGTGCCTGCCGATGGATATGCAGCGGATGTGCATGGGCAGACGTCGGGCTCAATGGTGCGAGTGAACTTGTCACGCGATCGTCAGGCGATCGAACAGGAGATTTCTGTCGCTGGCTGTGATCCTGCGATCTTTCTTGCCGGCGCGCATTTGCGGCGGGGAAAGGATCTTACCTCCGTCGTGGGTTGGACCATGGGGAGTATGGCGGCCCTGCGAGCCTTGCAGGAGGGCGAGGTGCACGTAGCCGGTCTTCATCTCCTCGATCCGACGACCGGGGAATCCAATCTGCCGTTCCTCCGACAGGCGCTGAAGGGTACAAATTACGATGTCGTCACCTTCGCAACCTGGGAAGAGGGCTTCCTCGTCCGTCCTGGCAATCCCAAGTCCATCCGTGCTGCCGCTGACTTGGTGGACCCTCTGGTGACCCTCGTGAATCGAGAAGAGGGGGCGGGAGCCAGGCTCATGCTCGATCAACGGCTACGCGCGGCGGGGATCGATCCAACGCAGATACGCGGGTACGAGAGCAGGGTATCGTCTCACTTTGAAGTTGCCCGGGCCATCGCCGGCCAGCAGGCTGACGTCGGGATCGGGATCCGGTCTGCCGCACAACTTTTTGGCCTCGATTTTGTGCCACTTCAAGCCGCGCGCTACGACCTCGTGGTTCCCAAAGCCTATCTCAAGTCTCATCCAACGCTGGCCCATCTGTTTGAGACCATCGCCAGCCGGCCATTTCGGAACGAAATCGAAGCGCTGGGTGGATACGACACGAGGGAAACCGGAAAGGTTCACGCACTGCAAACATGATTGATCCTCGACTCAAGATAATCGCGATGCGTATGTGCCGACCTTTGTTGTGTTGGATCATTTTCAATGGTGCCCTGGCACAGGGGGCATTGGCGTTGGAACCCCTAGTCATCGCCGCCTCTCCGAGTCTGGCCCCGCCGCTTGAAGCCCTTGCCAGGGCCTTTGAGGCGGTTCATCAGAATGTGAAGGTACGACTCTATTTCGATTCTGGCTTGGATCTGCGTCGCACAATCGCCGCGATGGAGAATCATCCCTCGGGACGATATTTCATTGGGTCCGGCCCCATTCACATCATTGCACCGGGTGGCGATGAGCTGATCACTCGCATGGAGCAGAAATATTATGTGCTGCCACAGACGCGCCGGCCATACGCGACGGTCTCGCTCGTGATGGTCGTGCCTGAATCGCTTGTCGATGCGCCGCCGTCGTTCGAGGCTCTTGCTCAGGATACTCGGATACGAGTAGCTGTCGCAGATCCGTTGCTGACCGTGGTTGGACAGAAGACTCACGAACTTTTTAATGCCTTGGGAATTGCGGAGCCTATGAAAGGCCGGTTGGATGTAGCGACGGATTCGCGGGGTGTGTTGGATCACGTCCTCAACGGACAAGCGGATGTCGGCATTGTCTTCGGCCCGGATGCCTATGAGAAGAGGGAGCGAGTTCGCATCGTCGCCGTGGCGCCTGAGCAGGCCATCCGTCCGATCGTCCATTCTCTGGCGATGGAGCGGTACTGCCCCAATCGTCCACTGTGCGAAGAGTTCCTCGCGTTTTCCCAGTCTCCGGAAGCCCGAAGCATCTTGAAAGGCTTGGGTTATGGGTTGCCCAAATAAATAAGGGAAGTAACGGGCGCAATATTTTTTTGCTCCATACGTCAAGAATACCAGTCAATCATTTTTGTATCGTGGTGGCGTAAATCGGTAGGAGGTTCGGCATGTATGTCCGGAGGCAGTCGGCAGCCATGGTGGTTGCCCTTCTCGTTGTGATTGGTTCAGGTTGTGCCCGCATTCCCTACACCACGACGGTGGTGCATGAGGATCAACGGGTCGCCGTGCTGCTGCAGCGGGAAGTCACGTCGGCAGGATATCGGCATCCAGTCCAGATTGCCCCTGAACAGATTGTCGCCATTTTCCGCGGGTTTTCTCTGCGTGAACAGCAGCGTCTGCCGCTTCGCTGGTATGCCGAAGAGGATCCACCAAAGAAATTATTCAGGGAAGACGAATTACAGCTGTTGGCCCCGCAACTTGCCGCTGCCCTGCAGAAGGTGGGGCCCGAAGAGCGGGTCTACTTCGAACTCTTTGCTCCTGGTATGAACCCCCGGTACCGGCGCGATGTCACGGGCGGATGGGTGGCCATACAGGATCGCCTGCTCCATCTGACCATTGATTACTTTCATGTTCAGCAGCCGGTCACGAAGTCCGATCCCTACGATTACAACTATCCAACCCCCTGGACTCCGGCGAACACCTACCTCCTGTATTTCGAGCCTGGTCGATTCTATGTGCACGACCCCAAGACGACCGACCGGCGAGGAGTGGATTTTCGGGAGTTCCTGAAAACAGCCTCGTCGCCTTAATCACCCATTCGCATGAGCCTCTATTTTGGTGACGCTCATTCTTAGGCGTTAAACGTACTTGTGGACGAGGGATTTATGAAGAGTGGTGACATGTGGCAGTCATTCAGAGGCATCGGGGGATCATCTGTTGCCTCAGTTGCTGTACCACGGTGGAGCAAGATTGTCGGATTCGCTCTGTGGTTGGTTTGCCTTGCGTGGTTCGGGCCACTCCCGGTCTTCGCGGCTGATGCGGGAAAACTGGTGGAGAAGGATGGGAAGTATGTCTTTGTCGAGAGTATGGATCCGGCGACCAAACTGCTCCTGGAGCGAGCCGTCAAACAGGGCACCATCACGCAGGAAGAATATGACGCGGTCGTCAGAGAGTCGCAGGAGCGAATCTATCTGCTCCAGCCGAGCTTCAAGGCCTGGTATGACCGGGGCTTTAACTTTTCCATGAACGACAATGCCTTTCTCTTGAAGATACGGGCACGGTTCGCGACGCGGTTCACACAGCGCTCCAGAAATGAGGCCTACCGCGAGTCCGGCGATTCAAAAAACTTTCCGGAACTGCTCGGTGTGTTCGGCGATTACCGGGCCAATCGCTCTATCGGTGACGCATCCTCATTTAATTTGAGGACTGCGCGGCTCTATTTCATGGGGCACCTCTTTAGCCCGGATTTCAAATATTACATCCAACTTGCCGGCGAGACTTCGGAGAACGCCCAGGCGCCGGGAGCTCTTTCTGTGTTCGATATGAATGTGACCAGCACCCATATCCCCTGGTTGAACGTGCAACTCGGCCAGTACAAGGTCTACTTCAATCGGTCGCAGATCAATTCGACGGCTTCGATGCAGTTTGCGAGCCGCGCTCTCGCAATGGATGCCTTTACGGCGAACGGCATCAATCGTCGAGATGTGGGCATCACGATTATGAACGACGAAGAAGTGTATCCGGTCAATTATTACTTCGGCGTGTTTAATGGTGCCGGCCCGTTGGTAAACCGCTTCGCGCAATTTACGAGCGAAGAGCCGACCGTCGGCTGCCCGGGCGGACAAACGGGCGGGAATCCCTTTCCGTCACCAGCAGGATGCCCCGTCAATCAGCGCAGCCTCAACGCAAATGTTCGAAGCAATGTTAATCAGTTGATGTACGTGGCGAGACTCCAGGCGAATATCCTGGGCCGGGCAGGTTACGGTGAAGGCGATTTGGCCTATTCGGAGACTCCGCAGATGGCTGTCGGTGGAGGGTATGCCTATAATCCGGCGATCGATACCAGTACAGGTAATGCGTTTGTGGGGATCGATCTGGCAAATTTAACCGTTCGCCGCGCACTGGCTCAAAACGGGAACGCACGTATTCTCGGACAGGGCGTGGTCGACTTTTCAACCTGGACGCTGGATTATGCCTTCAAGTATCGTGGCTTTTCCTTGCAAGCGGAATATTGGTTCAGGAACGTGACACGGCATACCAAGGGCCTCCCTTGTATGGTGACGAATGGAGTCGGTGGCCCTTGTACCACCTATGCTCCTGGGCAGTTTGGCAACACGACAGGCTGGTACGTTCAATCCGGTTATTACCTGATTCCACGAAAACTGGAATTTGCCGCCCGCTATGCCTGGTGGGATCCCGATACCAATTCGGGAGGCGATTTGATTAAGGAAGTCGACTTCTCGCTGAATTGGTTCCTCAGTGGGACCTATGACCATCAAATCATGCTGACCTATAGCAATATCGCCATGGGCCAGGGTGGTTTTGCGATCGGGCGGAGCGCCCCGTTGCCGGCGACAGGGGCTTGCCCGGCCAACTGTCCGTCCGGTTCCGTGCCCCTGGATGCGCATGCAGGGACGCTGATCGAAAATGCGATCCGGTTGCAGTATCAAATATTTTTCTAATCGTTCAACGCATCAGTGGAATGAGGTGGTGATGAAATTGAAATATTGCCTGTCGATGTTTCTGGCCTGTGGTCTACTGTTGGCCTGCCTTGCTCCGAGCGTGTCTGCAGCGGAGGTCATTATTGCCGCGGCGTCAGATTTGAGTTTTGCCTTTAAAGAAATCGTGACTGAATTCGAACAGACGACCGGCAACCATGTGAAGCTGACGCTCGGATCCTCGGGCAATTTCTATGCGCAAATTCAGAATGGCGCGCCGTTCGACCTCTACTTTTCAGCCGACATCGGCTACCCCAAGAAACTGGAAGAGGCAGGTCTCACCTTACCTGGCTCGCTCTACCCCTACGCGGTTGGGCGAATCGTATTGTGGTCCGGCAATGGGTTGCGCCTGGATCTTTCCAAGGGGCTGGAAGTCTTGCGTGATCCGACGATCAAGAAGATCGCCATTGCCAATCCCAAACATGCCCCCTATGGACGTGCCGCGGTTGCTGCGATGGAACACTTCAAGGTTTATGACCAGGTCAAAGACAGGCTCATTCTTGGAGAGAACATCTCGCAAGCGGCGCAGTTCATCGAATCCGGCGCCTGCGACATCGGGATTATCGCGCTGTCCCTGGCACTTGCGCCGACGATGCAAACGCGAGGGACATACTGGGAGGTTCCGGCGGTTGCGCATCCACCTCTGGAACAAGGAGCCGTGATCTTGAAGCAGTCAAAAAACCCAGAAGGCGCGAAACAGTTTCTTGAATTCATCAAAGGCCCTCACGGACAGGAGGTCATGAAGCGCTATGGGTTTACGCTACCCAGTTAAGCCATGGATGAAGGTGATCTGGTTGGCCCTGCTGGTTACCAGTTTCGGCTGTTCCGAGGCGGTGTTGCTCACGCATGAAACCGATACCGGCGGAGTCGTGACATACCTGTTCAAGGAAGACCGGGGCGGTCCGATGGGATCACCGCATCGAAGAGACGCGTTGAAGCTCATCGAAAAGAAATGTCCCTCCGGCTATACCGTTCTCAAAGATGGGGAAGTGCAGGGATACGGCAGCATGTCCAGTGTCGAAGGCGCAGAAGGGGAAGTCAGTGGCCGGCGTTGGGGAATACAGTTTCGATGCAAAGGTGGGTGAGGTGGCGCTCGTGAAAGGATTGCAGGCAGTCTTGTGAATTGGACAGCCATCTGGGTCACATTCAAATTGGCCGGCTTGACGTCCGGCGTTTTGCTGGTGGTCGGATTGCCCATCGCCTATTGGCTTACCTTTTCAAAGTGGCGCTGGAAATTCATTGTCGAGTCGGTGGTCGCGCTGCCGCTCGTGCTTCCTCCGACGGTATTGGGTTTTTATATTCTGGTCGCCATCGGTCCCCACAGCCCGGTCGGTCGATTCTACAGCGATCTCGTCGGGCACCCGCTTCCCTTTAGCTTCGAAGGTCTGCTCCTTGCGTCGATCCTCTACAGTTTGCCGTTTGCCGTCCAACCATTTGCTGCTGCCTTTGAGCAAGTCGATCGCCGCTTGATCGAAGCCTCCTGGACGTTGGGTGTGTCCAAAGTCGCCACGTTCTTTAAGCTCATTGTCCCGCTCTCCATGGCAGGACTTGTCACCGGCGCGGTATTGAGTTTCGCTCATACATTGGGAGAATTCGGTGTCGTGTTGATGGTGGGGGGCAACATTGAGGGTGAAACGCGAACGGTTTCGATCGATATTTACGATGAAGTACAAGCGCTCAATTACGCTGGAGCCGCCAAGACGGCGCTGTTGCTGCTCGCGGTTTCCTATGGGGTGTTGCTCCTGGTCTATGCGATGAATCGAAAGGTGTGGGCAGTATGGCCGCAGAAATGACCATCGACATGACCAAGACATTTTCCGGGCGGGCGCCTATTCAGGCCCATCTCCGCTACGAGATCGAGGCCTCGACCGTCTTGATCCTGTTCGGTCCGTCGGGGTCAGGCAAAACGACCATTCTCCGGTCCGTTGCGGGACTCGAATGGCCGGAAGAGGGGAGAATCCAGTTTTTGTCGCGGACCTGGTTAGATACAAAATCGGGAATCAGGGTCTCGCCGCAAGATCGACAGATTGGGTACATGCCGCAAGACTATGCGCTCTTCCCCACCTACTCCGTGGCAGGAAATATTGCGTATGGGTTGGGGGCCTTCTCCTCCCCTGAGAGGAACAAGAGAGTTGCGGAGGTGGTGGAATTGTTCCAGTTGCAGGGGTTGGAAGCGGCGAAACCGCGAGAATTGTCCGGTGGCCAACAGCAGCGGGTCGCGTTGGCAAGAGCAGTCGCGCCGAGGCCGCAACTGCTCTTGCTCGACGAACCCTTGTCGGCATTGGATGCGCCAACCCGACTTCAACTGAGAGGGGAACTTAGAAGCTTGCTGAAACAATTAGCGCTGCCCTCGATCATTGTGACCCACGACTGGTCGGAGGCGCTCACGTTGGGCGATGTGATGGCGGTGATGGGTAAGGGGCTGGTCCATCAAGTCGGGAAGCCTCATGAGGTATTCAGTCGTCCGGCCAATGCGGAGGTGGCGCGCATCGTCGGTGTGGAGACGGTCGTACAAGGCGAGGTGATCGAACAGGCGGACGGGTTATCCACGGTGGCTGTCAACGGAACGAGGCTGAAAGGTCTGAGTAGTAATGCCATCGGTGCAACCGTCTATGTCTGTATCCGTGCCGAAGATGTGGTGGTGGAGCCTGCGGGGAGCGGGATGACCAGTGCCCGTAATCATCTCCTGGGGCGTGTGACCGATATTGCCCCGCAAGGCGTGATGGTGCAGGTCACGATCGACTGTGGTTTCCCCCTCACGGCAACCATCACGCGCGGGGCGGTAGAGGACTTGCGCCTGGTGTCTGGCGCCTCCGTCATCGCGGCGATCAAGGCTGGTGCTGTGCATCTTGTCCCACGATCGCTTGCCTGAGTAGAATGATGAAGAAATGGGCGAGATGGTTTGGATGGTCCTCCCGCTCGCATAGCGTGGATATCCTCAGCATGAGCGATCAGTTCAGTTCAGTTCAGTTCTTCACGTGATGACTGTCGGTACGTGCAAGTTGCCCGCTGGCAAGGCGATCAGTATAATCGCCCAAGAGAATCGCGTTGATCAGCGCAGGTCCTGCCTGCGTTGACCTCACTTTCATATATGGCTCACGACAATCGCAGGGTTAGCTGTGCTGGAGCGGGGACTGTTCGAAGAACATTGCTCTCCTCGGTGGAGCCGGTAGCGATACGTTCGGTAGAATTGGAGTGACCTCGTAACGAAGGAGCCGTACTGTGCAATATTGGGTGAAAATTGTGTTTGTCGACAATCAGGAGTTGCTGGTGAAGGATGCGATTCGTCATACCATCAGTGACGATATGGAAGTGTTAGAGGTCGATTCAGCGAAGGAAGTGCTCATCATTCCCATGAAGCAGATCAAGTATCTGGCCTGCGACGCCACGGTGTTTGCGACGAAGAAGCCCGGCTGAGAGATCGTATTCTCGTGCGTGGCGGCAGGCGATCTCTCAGGTGACCTGAGCCAAGATATCGAGGACCGCTTCATTCCATCCTACCGGCCCGATGCCGGGCGCGCGGATCATCCTAGACAGGTGTATGTCAGGGTCATAGGATCCGTCTGGTTTTTGGACAAGAATCGGGTAATCCACCATGGCGAGCAGGGGAGCATCGTTGATGCTGTCCCCGATCCCGATCGTTTCAATCCGGTCCGTCTCTCCGTTCAATCGTTGTTGGCGCTGGTAGCAGCGAAGGAGCACGGACGCAGCCGCTCCCTTATCGTTCTCTCCCATCAGATGAAAGAGCCGCCCCCCCTTTGTCCATCGAAGTCCCCTGGTCACAATTTGCCGGCAGACTTCTTCGATGAGGGTCTGCGGGCCTTGTAGGAGGTAGGGCTCGTCGTATTCCCGCTGTTTGGCGAGGACGGCGTCGGCATAGGGGAGCCCGGTCGCCTGCATAATGGCTTCTATCGACAGGTCGCCAAAGCCTTGTAGCGGCGTTTCAATCGCATCTTCGATTTGCTTCAGGACATCCCGCAGCATGTGATACGGAAGGCCCAACTCGATGACTTGGTATGGAGATCTGGTTCGCATCCGTTCCAAGGGAAAATCGAAGAGGCCATGTGGCACAAACACAGCGCCGCCGTTTTCGACAATGAAGGGATCATGATGGCCGAGCCGTTGGCGAAGCGGCTCCATTTCCGCGCGCGTTTTACTCGACACCAGTACAAGTGGGATGTCGTGCTCACGGAGCGCCCTGAGGGCTGGTATGGCCGTCTCGTAGGAGTAGGTTGTGCCATCGAGGAGCGAACCATCCAAGTCTGTAAAGACGATCAAATTGGGCATGATCTTGTGCTGTTATAAGTGATGGAGATCATCGCCTGTGCTGGATTTTGATCGGGCCACCAGCCGTCGTTCTAAGAACCCTTTCGCGAGATCGGCGGAGCCGAGTCCAAATGCGATCGCGCCGGCCAGTACGATTCCTCCCCAGGTAATGCCGAATCCTACGACCACGATATGCTCAGCAATGCCAAGTTGTTCCAGTGCCATGGCGCCTGCGAGGATTTGGAGCCCCCAGCGGGAACAGGCTGCGATGAGTCTCGCGGGAGGCAGTCCGGCATTGACGGCGGCGATGAGAACAGCCTGAGAGGCAAAGTTCGAGAGAAAGTACCCGGCCAGAAGAATCACCGCTGCCGTTACCAGATGAGGCACATAAGCCAGCAGTGACTGGGCGAACTGGTTGATCGGAGTCAGGTTCAAGGCTCCCAACGCCCCAATCGCAGCCAGCAGGAGCACCATCCAATAGATGCTGCGGCCGACGAGGCGAGAAGGATCGGTTTTGACTCCTCCCCGTAGAAGCGCCGCATTCATCCCCAACCGATCACAGAGATGGTCGAATCCGATCACGCGAAACAGTCGTTCAGCGAAGGAACCGAACGCCCATGCGGTGAAGAAGCCACCGAGCAGGATAATGCCCATGGCGAGCACATTGGGGAGCACGGTCAGCATCTGGCGTCCGAGCAGTTCCAGCGGCCCTAGAAGCGCCTGGTTAATGAAGTCATTCATGATCACCTCCTGCGTCGGTCGTCGTGTGGTGCAACAGCGCCGGCACTGCGGGTTGTAGTGCCAGCGGTTGCCAACGCTCAACCAGATAGGGTTTCATACGTTCGAACGTCTGGCACAAGGCTTCGATCTTCTGTTCTGCCTCCGTAGACGTCAGGCCTTGGGTGGCATGGACGAACGAAGCGGTTCGACCTAAGTACAGGGGGGTGAGGGCTTTTAGGAGGTGCTCGCGCGGCATGACTTGCTTGTGATAGGCGATGGCCGCATCGTAGACGACCTGGACCCACAACTCATCGGTGATTCGACAGTCGGTGCTGGATGCTCCCTGGAGGTCGCGCAACTGCGTGAATGTGTCGTTTGCCAGGATTTGCCGCCAGATGGGTTCAAGATCGGTGAGGCCCTGTCGATAGTGCGACACCATCCGCTCTACATTGACATGGACCGGTTCGACTCCGACCTCGTAGGGGAACCCAAAGAGTGGAACCGGCTGCGATCCCTCCTGCTGTGACCACAGGCCTTCATGCCGTTCCATTGCGGCAAAGAGTGCTCCCACTACTTGCATTAACATGGCAGACAGGTCGGCAGCAGGATCCTTCGGATTATGGATTTTTGCGCCGAGGAAGCTTTGGCAGACCCGTGCACCGCTGGCAATGGCCTCAGTCGTCATCCAGATATCGATGCCGAACCGCGCCACCTCCGATTCCCAGACATGTTGGTCGAGGTAATGGGCCGCGAGTGCACCGGAAAAGCCGAACTCCCCGCCGATAGGCTGGCGGATTCGTTGCCCGTAGAGAGCTCTGGTGAGCGGGTAGGCGATACTATTTGTAATCGTGCCGTCATATTTGTGGCGCAGATAGTAGGGGGCGACATAGTCGTATCCCTCTTCCATGATCGGGCGGAGTAACAGTTCGATCCATTCCGGTGAAATGCTGCGGAGATCTGCGTCGACCACCGCGCAGGCCCTGGCCTTCAATCGCCGTGCAATCTCGAAGATCGTTCGGAAGGCACTGCCTTTTCCGGGAATGCCATGGTAGGGAGTAATGATCCGATGCAGGATGCTTTGCTGCTCGCCGATGAACAGATGTTGGAAGTCGACGGCGGTGCGGGTGACGATGGCTGTCGTGTCATCCGAAGAGCCCCCGTCTGAATTGACCAGGACGGCCCGGCGGCCAGGGAAGTGTTTGGCGAGCCCCACGCTCACGGCCCGCACGACGTGGCCGACCGTGTCCGCGTTGTTGTAGCTCGGAATCCCGACGAGAATCTCTGCCGAGCCAATATCGTGAATGCGAGCTTCCGTCGGTGCCGTAAGTGGTGTGAGTTCGGTGTTCATGACGGCGTGGCTACCGGTTCAGATGTGGGATCCCAGGCATGATCCGCTTCGACGGCCTCGACCAGGCGATCGAAAATGTCTGGTACAGCATGGGTCACGCGGCTCCAGTTTGAAATCATGGGAACGCCCAGCGGATCGTCGAGAAAACCCTCCGTGGCCAGCTTTATGCCTTTCAAGAACACCTCGACGGCCGTCCGCTCCTGGTGCCGGTCGAACGTGAGGCTGTTGATAGCCGCATCGTTTTCGTAGCGACTAATCGCTTCCTGGGCCGCTTGCAAATAGGTTGCCCGCAAGGTTTTGAGAACCCCGTCGGATAAGATCACGCCTTCGCTCGCGAGGTTTCTAAAGAGCGATTTCGTGATATCGACGCACATCTTGAGGAGGCCGGCATCGGGGTCGTGATTCGAGAGCTCTTGGTGTTTATGGTCATAGGCATCCGCAATATCAGCTTGGCAAATGCGGCGCAAAGCACAGTTCCGATAGACCTCTGAAAGAACACCGATTTCGAGACCCCAGTCTCCTGGAATTCTATTCGTCCAGGCCAGGTCCCGCACCATGGCGAACTCACCGGCCAGCGGGTAGCGAAAGCTGTCGAGAAAGGTGAGGAGGGCGTGGGGCCCTACGAGCTGTTGCAGGCTTCTGATCATGGGGGTGAAGAATAAGCGTGTGACTCGCCCATGCAGCCGATCGGTGACGCGGCTGTAGTAGCCTTTGCAGAATTCATAGCCGAGGTTCGGATTGGCGATGGGGTAGCAGAGGCGCGCGAGATATTCCCGGTTGTAGCTGGTGATATCGCAGTCGTGCAGGGCGATGACCTGACTTTGGTTTCGGGCCAATATGTAGCCGAAGGCTGTCCAGCAGCCTCGACCTTTGCCCTGCAGGCCGATATCGAGGTTGTGATCGACTAAGAGCTTGAGGATGGCTTGGATGCGCTCGCCGTCATTCCAGATGAGACGTACCCGTTGAGGGAGTTCGGAAAAGAATTGTTTGGCCAGGCGAAACTCCAAGGCTGAGGCGCGATCTAACGAGATGACGATTTCGTTCAGATACGACACCGTTTTGAGGGTCTCCACAATGGCTTTCAATGCGGGGCGCCCCAATTCTGCATAGAGGGATGGGAGAACTAAGGCGATGGGGTTGACGCGCCCATACCGCGCTAACTCCCGTTCGAGTTGATCGACGTTCGGTTGTCCGAGGCGGTGCAGCACCGTGACGACACCGTTTTGGTAGAAGTCAGACATGTAGTCCTCCAATGAGTGAGTCGCCTGCCACGGGCTTGGCAAAGATTAGGCAGAGAAATCAGGAGAGGTTGTTGAAGCCGCGCACTGCATTCACCGCAGCGTTGCTCGTGGTATTAGAACACTTGTGCAGGGGGCGTGCCACTAGGGAAAGCCCTAAGTGCTGGCAGTTCATGTTACGAAGGAGCGAGGGAGTGAAGAGGATGGTGGAAAAACCCTTCACCTCCAAGGTGGAGAATGTCTGGATGTCACCCGCTATGGGCGATCGGTGGAAAGTCGTTTGGCAAGGCGATGGGCCAGTCTGATCATGCCTGCTGAGCGATCGGCTGGATTGAGCAGCACATTCAGGACGTGCAGTTGGCGGGAATCTGCTAAGGCGGCGGTGAGCTCTCGCTCAAATTCCCCTTGGGTTGTGATCCTCGTGCCGACTCCGCCTCCGACCATGTCGCAGATTCGATCGTAGTGCCATTCGTGGACATCGTTAAAGGGGCCTTCGAGAATTTCCCGTTCAGTGGAGTAGCCTCGATTGTTCAGAATAATAACGATCGGCGTTTGACCATATCGTACGGCGGTCGAGAGCTCTGTTCCGGTCATTTGAAATGCGCCGTCTCCCACTAGCACGATCGGTCGGAGCGTGGGATCGGCAAACGACGCGCCGACGGCTGCCGGAACGGCAAATCCCATTGAGGTGTAATAGGCGGGAGAGAGAAACTCAAATCGTCGATGGACATGGAGATCGGCTGCAGCAAAGAGCGATTCCCCGACGTCAGCGATCACGAGGGTCTTTTCATCCAGCAGACTATCGAGGTGGCGAAAGAGGCCGTTCAAGGTTACAGGAGCGTTCGGTGCAAGGATGCCTTGTGGCACGGCTGGGGGTGCGGGCAGGGGGCGTGAAGAAAACGAAGGAAGGGGATTGGTGACCAGGGCTCGCACGAAGTCTTGAAACCGGATCGCATCGTAGCGATGGTGTTTGATGGCCACCCGGTCGGCGGTCGCATGAATCGTGCGGCCTTCTGTCAGCAAGGGCGAATCGGCATTGAGATCCTCAACGTCGGATAAGATCGATCCCAGGATCAGGAGGCAGTCGGATTCATTGATGTATTGTTGGACTTCGTCACGCGCGATCAGGCCGCCATACACACCGACGTAGAGCGGGTGGTCTTCACGAATGACAGATTTTCCCAACAGGGTCGAGGCGATGGGGACATTGAGCCGCTCAACCAGACGCGTCAGTTCGTCTTGCAGGCCGAATCGTCCGATTTCCGCGCCGGCCAAGATCGCAGGGCGCTTGGCCGAGGCCAACATGGCACGGACTTCGGCGAGGGCTTCGTCCAGTGCGGCGGCATCGCTTGGTTCGTCGTCGAGGCAGAGGGGCCGCAAGGGATGTGCAAGAGGCGTATGGACGAGGTCTCGAGGGATTTCGATATAGATGGGGCGGCGATAGCGCAACAGGGCGGCAAAGGCTCGATCCATCTCTCGTTCGGCGGTTGCGGGATCATCCAATGAGACCGCAGCCACCGTGATTTTCTCGAACACCTCCCGTTGCGTCGAGAAATCCCGTACCATGTGGTGCATGTAGGGTGTGCGAACTCGCTCTGAAAGTCCGGGCGATCCGGTGAGTAACACGACCGGCGACCGTTCAGCATAGGCGCAGGCGATCGCATTCACGCAATTCAGCCCTCCGACACAATAGGTGACGCAGACGGCTCCGATGCCATTGATACGGGCATAGGCGTCGGCTGCAAAGCCTGCGCTATCTTCGCGGGTTGTGCCGACGTGGCGGATCGGTGAGGCTTCGATCAATTGGTAGAGGCTCAGGACATAATCACCGGGGATTCCAAAGATATGACGGACTCCCAGTTGATGAAGCCGATCAATCACGGCGGAACCGATGGTCGGTATTCGTGTCATCGTGGGGCTTCCCGGTTTAGGGAGGGGGAAATAGGCTCTGTGTTACACACATCTGCAGCAAACCACAGCGCGCGGCAGCCGTCAAGCAAGCAGATACGTGAGGAAGGACTTGACGTGCGGTTCGCGCCATTGGATAAGTACAGTATGACTACACATGATGATAATCCACGCGGGCAGGTTCGGCTCTCTCGCACACGTGCGGTCGAGGAGCCTGGGCATCTTTGGATCTATGCCGGTTATGTCGAGGGGGTCAGCGGTGAGCTGGTTTCAGGCGATGTGGTCGATGTCATCTCGCCGAATGGACGATTCTATGCCAGAGGCCTTTACAACCCAGAGTCCAAGATCCGCGTGCGGATCCTGACATTCGAAGACGAACCCATCACCGAACAGTTTTGGAAGGCGCGGATTGCACAGGCGGTCAGGTTGCGGCAGAAGATCGTCACCGGCACCAATGCCTATCGCCTCATCTATGGAGAGGCGGATCGGTTGCCTGGCTTGATTGTCGATCGCTATGACGATGTCTTAGTCATGCAGACCTTGTCCTCTGGTATGGACAGTCGGAAAGATCTACTCGCCGACCTCTTGTGCCAGGAGTCCGGAGCAACTCGGGTGTATCTGCGTAACGATGCCAAGAGCCGTACGTTGGAGGGATTGTCGGTGGAGCGAGGTTTCCTTCGAGGGGGTGGCGCCACGATCGTCGATATCCACGAGGGGCCGGCTCGATTTCTTGTCGACATCGAACGAGGGCAGAAAACCGGTTGGTTCTGCGATCAACGGGAAAACCGATTGGTGGCAGCGCAATTCGCGTCGGGTGCAGAGGTGCTGGAGGTATTTGCCCATACAGGAGCCTTTGGCATTCATGCCGCGCTCGCAGGAGCGAAGTCGGTCGAAGGATTGGATGTCAGCGAGGAGGCTCTGGCACTTGCGCGCAACCATGCGGTCTTGAACAAGGTGGATACTCGTTGTGTCTATCGACCGGCGGATGCGTTTGTGGAGATGCGACAGCTCGAACGGGCTGGGCGCCGGTACGACCTCGTGTTGCTCGATCCACCGGCCTTTGCTCGCAGTAAACAGGCCGTGCCTCGTGCCTTGGCAGGATACAAAGATGTCAATTTGCTTGGGATGCGGCTCACGAAGCCGGAAGGATTTCTGGTCACGAGTTCCTGCTCACACCATGTCACTGAACAGGAATTGTGGACGGGCATTCGTCTGGCTGCACGAGACGCGAAGAGGCAGGTCCGTCTGCTTGAACAGCGTGGGCAGGCGAGCGACCATCCCATTTTCGCTACGATGCCGGAGACGCGTTACTTGAAGTGTTTCATCCTGCAAGTACTCTGAGCGAGACAAGCGGGACATGCGCGACTCGAAGGCCGAAGTCCGAAGACTAAAGGTAGGAGTTCAAATTTCTCAACACTTCAGTCGTCAACCTGTCTCGCTCGTCCTGCATTTCCCGCGCGTCGCGCACGAATAACTAATCGCTCGGCGGTTCGAAGTGGCCAGACGGTCGGTTCTGCCAGGGGATCGTCGCCTGTTTGGCTTGCTTGACGAGGCTTCGTAAATTCACTTCCGCCGCACGGAGCAATTTCGGTTCGCCGCTTTGCATGATCGCCGTCAGCAGGACGTAGAGCGAACGATCCATGCGCGATCCCGCGAGTATTCGTTCTGTGACAGGATCGGGGCCTGTGGGGATGGGATTCTCGTGCTCTTCCGGATCCTCAAACAAGGTGCGAAAGGAAGTCGGATGGCTAAAGAGCCAAGCCGGAGGAATTTTCAGGGCAGCCGCGAGTGCTTCGAGGGTTGAAGCGGAAGGATCAATTTGCTCTGCTTCAATTTCCTCTAATTGGTAAGTCTGGATATGGGATGCCGCTGCCAAAGCCTCTACTGAGAGGCCTCTTGAGACCCGCCAAGCTTGAATTTGTTGTCCGAGTGCCATGGTGCGATGATACTGAATTGCATCTCTCTCTGCAACCTCGCTCTTAGAACTTGTGGCTTGATACCCCCTCAATAACAAAGACTTATGAGCATTTTCTTCCAGTGGAAGATGCGTGGTGAAATCAGGTATAATGCGTCTCCAAGTTTATTCCAGATTCAGCGAGGAGGCGTGTCATGTTAGGAACAGATATTCGCGGAATTATCGCAGAGGAAGAAGAAGTCCAGCGGCGTAAGGAGGCGTTGAAATCGCTCTTGAGCATGCGTTCCAAGCAGTTGCGTGAGTCGTTGGAACAACGGATTAAGCGGGCCAAGACCTGTGGCGATTGGATCCATCTTTCTCAAGAAGAATGCGCCACGCTACACAAGCGAGAGAAGCTCCACCTCCAGTCTCAGTTCGACAAGCTTCAGCATGAGCAGGATCGGACCAGCGGGAAGCTGACTGCGCTCAAGCGGGCGAAAGTACGGGCTCAACGGATTCGGGCTGCCGAGGCCGCATCTGGGCGGAAACGTCGCTGAACCGATTGTGTCCAGTGTGACGTATAAGCGTGGCTGACTCACTTCCCCTCCTGACGCGCTCGCAAGGGGCGCACATCCGCGAACTTCTCCTCGATAGACGTGTGCGAGCACAGGAAGGCGCCTTCGTGGTCGAAGGCGCCCACGCTGTGCGGGATCTCCTCACCCGGTATCCGAGCCAGATCCTGACAATCGTGACGTCTCACGGTTACCTGCTCAAGGAAGGGCAGGGTGACCGATTGGTTCGATTGGCTGTCTCGAAGCCGCAGTATTCCTGTCCTGACTTCCAATTCTCGAAACTGTCCGATGTCGACGAGCCGCAAGGCATTCTCGCCCTGGTACGACAGCCGATATGGAATGAAGGAACGATTCTGAGTCAGAGGACTGTCCTGGGAATTTTCGGAGAGCAGCTACAAGATCCTGCCAATGTTGGAGCGATTATTCGAACAGCCGCTGGTCTCAACGTGAGTGCCCTGTGGCTCACGCCGGATTCTGCCGATGTGTATCATTCCAAGGTGGTTCGCGCCACGAGCGGGGTGTTGCTTGCGCTGCCGATATTTTTCATCAAGGATGTGTCAGGGCTGATTCAGCAGGGCTGCCAGATTTTCACTGCAGAAGTGGCAGGTGAGGGAACTGTTCCAATTGATGAGATTCGGCATGTGCCACGGAAATGTGTATTTGCCGTTGGCAATGAAAGCCGTGGTTTATCAGCTCAGATCCGCACGCATGCCACTACTCGATTTACCATCCCGCTCAGTCGCGACGTGGAATCCTTAAATGTTGCGGCGACAGTAGCCATTGCCACGTTCTATCTCGGGCGTCTTCCCCAAGTGGAATGATCCAACGACCATTCGTACGCACGGATGGTCTCGGCTAGTCAGTCATCAATATATAATGGGAAGTGATTAGTGGTGCCGAGGGACAGAATTGAACTGTCGACACCAGCCTTTTCAGGGCTGTGCTCTACCAACTGAGCTACCTCGGCACGGAACATGGCAAGACAAGCAGGGCACTGTTACAGGATCGGCTGAGAAAAATCAAGTTGTCTGGCTGCCCATTCTCTGCGCGCGCACTGTTGCGGTGGGCTGTGGCGGAGAGGGAGGGATTTGAACCCTCGGTAAGGGTTTTGCCCCTACGACGGTTTAGCAAACCGTTGCCTTCGGCCACTCGGCCACCTCTCCACTCGTCGCAGCTCTTTGCGGGGTTCCCAATCATCGATGACGTGATTGATGACCGTAGGACAACCAGCACGCGAGCCGTGATCTTACCTCAGGCCCTATGGGAGGTACAAGTAATTCGCGAGATGGATCCAGAAAAATTATCGACGAGAATGGCGACGGTTTACATGTCTACCTGTTTGGTCCATTGAAGGACGATGGGTTTTTTGGCGAGCTGGACGAGTGTAGATGAGAGGCTGCGTGCCCATTGCCATGTCTGGTTCACATTGAGTGTGATGTTGTGGTCCCATGACTGTAGAGGGATCGGGTGGGTCAATGGATGCCCGCTCGCAGTCGGTTGCGTGCGGGAGGCGGTCCTGCCTGCCAGGGGGGTCGCGTATCGGATCTCGACATGGCTGGGCCGGATGGCGCCACTGAGCGTCAACATATGTAATGCGGTTCGTTTCTGTTTTGTGCGCGCTCTGTGCTGCTGTAAGTATTGAATCGGTGAAGAGAGGACGTGCATGGTGTCTTCCTTCTGTATTGAGGTGATGAGGCGGCTCTTTACATCCAGAGAATTCGACCGAGGCCTTCATTGAGTCCTCGAGGGCGCTGACATTGCGCGCAGCGGGCAAAGAGTCCTCCAGATTGCGGCTGCATGTTCCCCCGAAGCACGAGTTGATACTTATGCCCACCGCAGCAGGGGCAGGCTGTCCCGTCTAGCTCTCGACGAATGGCCCCAATCTTCCCGATCTGTTTGTGCATCGATCTCTCCTTCAAGAAGTGATGCCCGTTGAGGCGCGCTATGCGCGTGATATTGCGATAGGGCTGCACTTTTGAAAATACCGTAGAGGTAGGTGGGGTAGGACTAATGGGGGGGGATTTCAAGAAACTGTCAGGATGTTGCGGATTGAGAATTGCTGTTAACTATTAAGCGCTTACGACAATAGTATGCTTGCTGGCATTATGTGCTTCCGTGGCAGGACTTAGGCTATGGCTAAATGCCTCGTTGAACGTGCTGTCTGAATATGCGTGATACGTATTGGGGTGATTGGAAACGTGGGTCGAGGTTGTTGTCTCAGAGGGGGAAGCGAGCACTTCGTTCTGTTCTGGAAGGGATATCAGGAAATCGAGAGGACGACTACCAGAAGGCATGAATCTATTTTCGGCGTTGGCGGAGGGGGCGAGATTTGAACTCGCGGACCCCTTGCGAGGTCTCCAGTTTTCAAGACTGGCACGTTCGGCCGCTCCGTCACCCCTCCAACTCAACCTCTGTACGCTTAGGACGTTTGGATTCTACCCTATTCGTTGTGAATCCGCTCAAGCCCCCCCATGTAGGGACGCAGGACGTCCGGAATCGTGATGCTTCCATCGGGCTGCTGGTAGTTTTCGAGAATGGCCACGAGTGTACGTCCGACGGCAAGTCCCGACCCGTTGAGGGTATGGACGAACTCTGTCTTCGCATCTTTTTTCCCGGCGGGGCCTTTATATCGAATGCCGCCGCGCCTGGCTTGAAACCCTTCGAAGTTGCTGCAGGATGAGATTTCTCGAAAATGGTTTTGCGCCGGCAGCCAGACTTCGATGTCGTAGGTCTTTGCCGCAGAGAACCCCATATCGCCGGTGCAGAGCGTGATCACCCGGTAGTGAAGTCCCAGTCCTTGCAAGATCGCTTCGGCATGGCCGGTCAAGCGTTCCAATTCCTCATACGACTGTTCCGGTTTCGCAAACACGACCAACTCGACTTTGTTGAATTGGTGGAGGCGAATGAGCCCTCTGGTATCTTTTCCATAGGAGCCTGCCTCGCGACGAAAGCAGGGGGTATAGGCTGTATACCGGATTGGCAGGCTGGCCTCGGCAAGTATCTCGTCACGGTGGAGGTTCGTCACCGGCACTTCTGCCGTTGGGATCAAGAAATAGTCTTCGTCGCGCAAGCGAAACAGGTCATCTTCAAACTTGGGTAGCTGTCCGGTCGCGGTCATGCTCGTTCGATTGACGAGGAGCGGCGGCAGGACCTCCCGATAGCCGTGTGCTGTCGTGTGGAGGTCCAACATATAGTTAATAAGGGCCCGTTCGAGTCGCGCACCGGCCCCCGTGAGGACCGCAAACCGTGCCCCAGCGATTTTTGCGGCCCGGTCGAAATCCAGAATGCCGAGGGCTTCGCCGAGATCCCAATGGCTCTTGGCCGGTGCGGTCAGGGTGGGTGGGGTTCCCCACCGTCTGGCCTCCACGTTGCTACTCTCGTTTTTGCCTGCCGGCACCGAGGCATGGGGGAGATTCGGGATACGGAGATTCAGATCGGCCAGAGCCTCTTCGGCGCTACGTAGTTCGTCCTCAATCGCCTTGATCCGCTCGCCAACCGCTTTCATGGCGGCCATGGCAGCATCTGCCGGTTGTTTCTCCCTTTTCAGCTTGGCAACGTCCTCGGATCCCTTTTTCAGTTCAGAGCGAAGCTGCTCGACTTGGGTGGTCAAGGCGCGGCGTTGCTCGATCAGCGTGCGCAGATTATCCCATGGGACGTCGGCTCCGCGGAGGCCGAGCTGTTCCCTGGTGCTGTCTAAGTTGTCGCGTAAATAGCGTAGGTCGTACATGGCCGTCTGTTCCTGAAAGCGCTGGAATCTAACATCGGGGTAGGGCGTAGTCAATCAATTGGAGCGTGATGGCTGTCCAGGCTGGCATGGCTCGTCCCGTTGACAGGCGTAGGGAAATCGAGGACCATACCCCGATGCGCACGGTGATGAACCCCCCTAATCCATTTGACTCACAACACCGGGATCTCTTGGAGCCTGCGTCCCATGTCTCGCTGCAAATGTTTGAGGATGCGACCCGTGACATTCTCAGCCGGAACGACAGTCCTGATTTGCCGTTCCGATGGAGTCTCAATCCCTATCGTGGTTGTTTTCATGCGTGCGCCTATTGCTATGCCAGGCCGACACATGAGTATTGGGGATTCGGCGCCGGGACGGACTTCGAGTTCAAGATTATTGTCAAACGTGAGGCCGCGGCCTTGCTCCGCCGGACGTTCGAGAAACCTTCCTGGAAGGGCGAATTGATTCTGTTCTCGGGGAACACCGATTGTTATCAACCTTTGGAGGCGTCATTGGAGTTGACGCGGGCCTGTCTGGAGGTCTGTGCTGAGTATCGGAATCCGGTCGCGATCATTACAAAAGGAGTGCTGGTGCTGCGTGATTTGGATCTGCTGCGTCGGTTGCATGAGGTCGCGTCGGTTCGTGTGTATTTCAGTATCCCGTTTTCCGACGATGAGGTTGCGCGCAGGGTCGAACCTCATGCACCTTCTAGCCGGAAACGCTTTGAAGCGATGGCAACTTTGGCGAACGCCGGCATTCTCACCGGCATCTCACTGTCTCCGCTCATTCCTGGTCTCAACGATGAGGATATCCCTGATCTGTTGGCCCGAGCGAAGCAGGCTGGGGCGATGGAGGCGATGGCGACGTTATTGCGTCTGTCCGGTCCTGTCGAGCCGGTGTTCCTGGAGCGTATGGCGGCGGCATTTCCCGATCGGATCGCCAAGATTATGAATCGAATTCGGGAGGTGCGCGGTGGTGCAATGAGTGAGGGGGCCTTCTTTGAACGCCATCGTGGCGCAGGTCCCTATTGGGCGATGATCGAACAATTGTTTACTGTGGCCAAACGTAAAACGGGCTTTCCGGCATTGAGCGACGACACGGCTCCCACGACCTTTCGCAGGCCAGGGATCGAACAAACAGCCTTATTTTAGCAGGGCAGGGAAGGGAAGGGAGTGAGGATGCAACATAATCCAGGCTTTCTCAAGCTAGTGGATGCGGCACGAGGGCGAGTGAAGGAATGTACGATCGAACAGGCGAAGGCCAGGCTCGATCGGGGTGAAGCGCTGCATTTTCTCGATGTGCGTGAGGACCTCGAATTTGCGAAGGATCATGCAACAGGCGCCCGGCATTTGGGAAAAGGAATTATCGAGCGCGATATCGAATCGCTCATTCCCAATAAACATGAGGCTATTGTGCTGTATTGCGGGGGCGGCTACCGGTCTGTCTTAGCCGCGGATGTGCTTCAGCAGATGGGCTACACGAATGTTGTATCGATGGATGGGGGCATCAAAGCTTGGCGGGATGGGGGTTATCCGATGGAGCATTGATGGGACCTCAGAGAGGCCGAGGTCCCATCCTCATTGCTCGCACTGCTGGCCGAGGGGTTTATTTGCTGTTGGTGCGATCGAACTCTTTGATCACCTGGTCGGTCAAGTCGATGGTGTCCTTGTTGTAGATTACGATCTTGACCGTTTGTTCGCTGCCCTTATCGACGACGATAGAAAATCCGCCTTTTTCCGCCACGGTCTGTGTGGCCGAGGCAATTTTCTTCATATAGTCATCGACCAATTCTTTCTGCTTGCCCTGTAACTCCTGATTAAATTCCTGCGCACGTTTTTGATAGTCCTGGATCTTTGCGCGGAACTGGGTCTCTTTCTCTTTCTTTTCAGCGTCGCTGAGCTTCGCGATTTGTTCCTTGAGCGTCTTCTCGGTGTTGCGCAAATCTTCTTCATCCCGTGACAACAACTTCTGCCTGGTGGAGACATATTCCTTGAGCCCGTCCAAGGCCTTTCTGCCCGCTTTTGACTTCTCTAGAACTGACTGAGGATCGACGACGCCCATTTTAAAGGCCTCGGCGGCTTGTGCTGTAGGGAGAGATCCGAGTAGCAACATGCCTGCGGCGACCAGGGGGAGGGTGATCCGCCCCAAGAGAATTCCCGTTGTATGCATAACGCGCGCTCCTTGTTGGTGAAAACTGCGATCAATAGAACGGTTGCGAGAATAACTGGGGGGGGAGGCGCTGTCAAGAGATCGGCGGAGGCAGGATGTTCAAAAAGTTCGTCCAACAAGGCCGTAGCGAGTGACGGGCCGAACTCAGAACGATGAGCGGGGAACGCTGAAATGAAAAGTCTTTCCTCGTTCACCATTTACCGTTTACTGGCAGGCGGACTTTTTCAACATCCTGCTATACGAAGTAGCGGCTGGTATCGAACTTATACTCCGTGTTGTCGATCAAACGAATAATATTGTGGCGGAAATCTCCGATCTCATCTTTCTCGGTGAGGTCGATCTCCCGCCCGTGCTCGACGGGGTCCCCCTGCGGATCGGTAATGACCTTGACGAACGGCCGTTCGGCGTTCGCTTTATCGACGGCTGGCTTGAGCACGACGGCCAGCTCACTCGTGTTCAACATCACCAGGCTGCCGATGGGGATGATACC
>JAUSMA010000031.1 GCA_030645475.1 Nitrospirota bacterium | reverse complement strand
CTTTTCTCTCTTCTCCCATGAAGGCAGGTTAGATGGTCTCCCACTGCGCGCCTCTTTCCAATTCCATACTTTCTTGTCAAGGACAGCCTGGTTGATCCTCGATTGCGCGCGTCGAACGAGCACATTCCGATCGTGCGCGTTCCGCGAGCAGGAGGACGACCAGGCTGCCCACCGTGATACTCTCTCGATGGTTGGTAGTTGGTAATCTGATCGAAACATAGCCCAGGCGCCTAATCCATGGAACATTCAACAGTTGATCTGTGTATTGTCGGAGCCGGGGCTGCGGGCTTGGCTGCTGGTATCTTCGCAGGGGAAGAGGCGGCGCGGACAGGATTCCCACTGCAGGTTGTCCTGCTCGATGGGGCCAAGACTGTCGGAGCGAAGATCCTTGTCTCCGGAGGTGGGCGCTGCAATGTCACGCATGATGTCGTGACTGCCACCGACTTCTTCGGTAATCGTCACATCATCAAGAATGTGCTCGCTGCCTTTCCGGTCCAGGCCACGATCGACTGGTTTGCCTCGCTGGGGGTCGAGCTCAAATGCGAAGAAACCGGCAAGCTCTTTCCGGTAACCGACAAGGCGAGAACGGTTTTGACCGCACTCCTTACTCGTTGTCACGAGCTCGGCGTGGTCATCCGTCCAGACCATCGAGTGACAGACGTCTCCCGTCTGACCGGCTCAGAATCTGGTTTCGTCATTCACCATACCTACGGAACCTTGCAGGCAAAGAAGGTCATCCTGGCTACAGGTGGACGCTCACTTCCGAAAACAGGGAGCGACGGGTTCGGTTATGAGCTGGCCCGTCGACTGGGACATCGGGTCAGTACAACCACTCCGGCCCTAGCCCCCTTAGTGCTGGACGAGACCCTATTTCATAAGGATCTCTCAGGCATCTCACAGGAGGTGGAATTGACCACGACGGTGAGTGGCCACGTCGCAGACCGAAGAACCGGCAGTTTGCTCTGGACCCACTTCGGGGTCAGTGGCCCAATCGTGATGGATGCCAGCCGGTTTTGGATAAGCGCCAGGGAAAAAAACGAGCCGGTTGAGTTATCCGTGAATTTCCTGCCGACCCTGACTCAAGAATCCGCCCGCCAATGGTTCATGGAGCAAGCAGCGGGATCCCCTCGTCGCTCGCTGATCAACACTCTGGCACATCTGGCCACGGAGCGATTCGCCGAGTCCCTCTGCCGATATCTGGGAATCAATGGGCAGACAGCCATCGGTCAACTTCCGAGGAAGGACCGAGATCGTCTATTGGTAGGGCTCGTAAAGTTTCCGCTGCCAGTGCTACAGGATCGGGGCTGGAACTATGCGGAGGTTACGGCGGGTGGTGTTCTACTGGAGGAAATTAATTTTCGCACGATGGAGTCGAAGCTGGTTCCGGGCCTCTATCTGGTTGGAGAAATCCTCGATTGCGACGGACGGATCGGCGGGTTTAACTTTCAATGGGCCTGGGCGACGGGATTACTCGCGGGCCGAGCGGCATCTGCCACTGGGCGTAATGATGGAGCGGTTCGCGGGTAAACAGGTTCCGTCGTCATAACGACATGTTCGCACGGAACGTAGGTTTTCTTGACAGCGAGGGGGAGATCATCTATCCGTGGACAAGACAAGGCTCGGTCTTTCGCCAAGTCTGTGTCAAAGGAACAACGAGGATCGATGATATGGGCCGCATCCTGAACTGTCCGCGTTGTCAGAAGGACGGTATGTTACGGTCTCTCCCGCAATCGCCCCGTGAGCATCTCGCGTCGTTTCTTTTCGTGGCGCCATTCAAATGCCCGTCGTGTAGTCACCGGTTTCTCGCATCTCGGCTTTGGTTGGATCATCCCACACATCCGATGGACCGCCGCGAACACCTCAGGATTCCCGTGCGGCTCTATCTCTCGTTTTCCGGGGGCAAGGTTCGTGGTGAGGGAACGGTGCTCGATCTCTCGATGGGCGGCTGTATCATCAAGAGCGAGACCCTGGTCCATACGGACGACATCTTCTATCTGCAATTGTCGTTGAGCGAAGGTGATCTTCCTCTTGAAGTGGCTGCGATGGTCCGTTCTGTGAGCCCTCGCGGTATCGCCTTCAAGTTTCTTCGAGCTGCCCAAGAGGACAAGCGTCTGCTGGCCTTTGTCCAGGCTCAGACGCAGGATCAGTCAGGAAAATCCTCCAGTCAAGTAGATGCCGCCGCCTGAACGGGCTGCGAATCTTTATCCCCATCTCATCGTCAATAGAAATAGAATAGAGTTTGCCGCGATGTGCAGGATGCTCAAAATGGCTGTCCAGCAAGGCCGCAGCGAGTGAAGGGCCGAGGCGTACCCGGAGGGTACGTTGAGGGTCTGAGCGATGCGAGAACGCTGCTGGCAGACTTTTTCAGCATCCTGTTAGGTTGGAGTTTCCCAGGCAGAATGAAGCGGATGATCGTTGATCAGCTCCTCATGCGCAGCGAGGTCGTAGGGTTCGATGGTGAGATCCTTCTCATCGAGCGGTTCCGGGCAGGCAGGGGAACAGAGGTATGCGCGATACGATTCGGCCTTCTCTTTCGTGGCGAACCGACAGAGCCCATGTTCCGGCATCCCGGATGAGGGGTACCAGAAGGCCAGCTCGATCGCGCTCCCCTGATAGATGCCGAGAGTGCGGTGCGTGATCTGAAATCCGCCGGGTAAATGTGAAGAGGGTTCAAGCGACATCGGACGGTCTCGCCTCCGTATCATACAGATGATCCGCATGATAGCATGATCGATATCCGGCGCTATAGACCGGCGTGCGCGCATGTCAAAGGAGGAGCACCATGGGCAGTCGTATCTCGGTATTCGCTACCTTCATCATTTCGGTTCTGCTTCTAGGCCTCTCAGGATGCGGCTACAACGATCTCCAGGGGTTGGATGAAGATACCAAAGCCGCCTGGAGCGAAGTGGTCAATCAGTATCAGCGGCGAGCCGATCTGATCCCGAACCTGGTCGCCACCGTGAAAGGTTATGCCGCGCATGAGAAGGATACCCTTGAGGGGGTCGTGCAGGCGCGTGCACAAGCCACGGGAATTCAGGTGACGCCTGAAACGTTGAAAGATCCGGTTGCCTTCGAACAGTTCCAAAAATCGCAGGCCGGTCTTACGTCGGCGTTGGGCCGCCTCATCGCCATTGCTGAAAATTATCCCAATCTGAAAGCCGACCAGAACTTTCGCGATCTCCAGAGCCAGCTCGAAGGGACGGAGAATCGTATTGCCGTCGCGCGCAAACGTTACATCGAGAAAGTCGCGGAGTACAACAAAGGCGTCCGTTATTTCCCCACGAACCTGACGGCCAAGTTCCTTCTCCATCTCGAAGAGAAGCCGAACTTTACCGTGGCGGATGAAAAGGCTGTGGCCAAGCCGCCAGAGGTCAAATTTAACTGAACCCAGGCTGGCGATGGATATACTGCGCATGAGCCGTGTCTGGCGAGGGCTGGCGCGGCTCATTGTCTTTTTAGGGATATTGCTCATGGCCTCCTCGGCCTGGGCGCTGGAGGTACCGGCCCTCACGGGCCGGGTTGTGGATCTTGCCCATGCGCTGCCGGCCGATATGGCCGCCTCGCTCAGCCGCGACCTCGCAGCCCACGAGACGAAGACTAGCAATCAAGTTGCCGTGCTGATTTTGCCGTCTCTCGAAGGCGAGCCGCTCGAATCCTTCTCTCATCGCGTCGGGACCACGTGGAAGCTCGGTCAGAAGGGGACGGCGAACGGCCTGTTGCTGCTCGTTGCCCTGCGCGAGCGTAAAGTTCGCATCGAAGTGGGCTACGGCCTCGAAGGCACCTTGACCGACCTGAGGTCCGCCCACATCATTCGCCAGGAGATCGTGCCACGGTTTCGAAGCGGGGATCTGCCGGGCGGCGTTGCTGCGGGAGTCCAGGCTATCCTCGGTACGATCGAAGGCACCTACAAGGCTGAAGAGGTGATGGCCGGCCGCACCCGCTCCGGCCAGGATCCAACGGCCGTTGAGTATGTGATCATCGGAGTCGTGGTTGGGACCTTGGCCGGTATCGTGTTGAGCCATGGGCTTCAACGCACTCGTGCGTTACTCGGGAGCCTGCTTGCCTTTCTCGTGGCGCAGTCTGCCACGGTGGGGTTGGGGCTCCTGGCAGCCGGGGTGACGGCCTTCTTGTTGTGGCTCATCCTGCAAGCGAATCGCGGAGGAGGGCGGGGTGGAGGATGGGGAGAGGGTTTCATCCCAGGACCAGGCGGTGGATTCGGCGGCGGGGGCGGTGACTTTGGCGGCGGCGGCGCTTCGGGAGATTGGTAGATGACGTCATTCACGGATATAGAGCGTGAACGGATCAGACAAGCGGTTCAAGAAGCCGAGTCGGGCACGAAGGGCGAGATTGTGCCGATGATCGTCCCGGCCTCGGCTCTATATCGTGAGGCTAGCCATCGAACGGGACTTATGCTCGCCCTGCTCGTGCTGACCCTCCTCCTGACGATCGAGATGTATTGGCTGCCGTGGGGCTGGCATGCCGGCAACGCCGGCTGGCTTTTGTTGTCAGTCGTGGTGGCCTATGGATTCGGGCAATGGCTTGGCAGGGCTTCGGTGGTTATCCGTTTTGTCACCTCACGCGAGCGAATGGCCCATAAAGTGGCCCTCCGTGCCGAGCAGGCCTTCTACAAGCACGGGTTGCACAACACGAAAGGCCGTACAGGCATCCTCATCCTCATTTCGTTGCTGGAGCGTCGTGTGCACGTCTTGGCGGATAAAGGCCTCAACGATCGCGTCCCTCCCGGTACATGGGACGGATTGGTCAGTGGCATTACCGATGGCATTCGAACAGGACAAGCGACCGACGCCATCTGTGAGGCGATTGCGAAATGTGGAATCCTCCTTGGACAAGTTAGTCCTGCTGGTTCAGGCGACAATCCGAACGAATTACCCGACACATTGATTCAAGAGTCATAATCGTTGCCTTGATAGACTGCCTGGCGAGGTTCCGCTAGAATCCAAGCCTATGTCCGAACCTGCCACGTCACCCGGTTCTCCACCAGCATCGCAGGATGAAAATCATTCCGTCGTGAAAGCGGCCGGGGTGATCGGCATTGGTACTTTCTCCAGCCGGATTCTCGGTTTCGTCCGCGACATGGTCTTGGCCCGCCTCTTCGGTGCCACGCCTGCCGCGGACGCGTTCTACGTCGCCTTTCGGATACCCAGTTTGCTGCGCGAACTCTTTGCCGAAGGATCGATGTCCTCGGCCTTCATTCCTGTCTTTACGGAATATCGGACTCTGCGCACCAAGCAGGAAGCCTGGGCGCTGGCTAGCGCCGTATTTACCACGCTGTTGACGATCGTGACCCTGGTCACCGTCATGGGTATTCTTGCCGCGCCGTGGCTCGTGCAACTTCTTGCGCCTGGATTTGATGCGAACCCTGAAAAGGTTGCACTGACGACGCTGCTCACCCGCGTCATGTTTCCCTATCTGTTGTTTATCAGCCTGGCGGCATTGGCGATGGGGATTCTTAACTCCGTGCGAGCTTTCGCGGCTCCGGCCTTCTCGCCGCTCTTTCTAAACATCTTCATGATCGGCTGTGCGTTGTTTGTCTCGCCATACTTGTCGGAGCCGATTGTCGGCGTGGCCATCGGGGTGGTCGCAGGAGGGGCGGCACAATTTGCCATGCAGCTTCCCAGCCTGAAGCTGCGAGGTTTATTGTTCGGACTTCGATGGGAGTGGGGGCATCCAGGTTTACGGCGGATCGGGACGTTGATGATCCCATCGCTACTCGGTCTATCGGTGACACAAATCAACATTACCGTGAGCACGATCCTCGCCTCTTTCTTTGCAGGCGGGCCGACCTATCTCTTCTACGGCATGCGGTTGATTCAGTTTCCGCTCGGAATTTTTGGTGTGGCATTGGCCACAGCCATCCTGCCGACCCTCTCTGCGCAGGCCGCGCGCGGTGCGTTGGGGGAATTGCGTGTGACGTTGGGATTTGGCCTGCGCATGATCCTGTTCATCATTCTTCCGGCGATGCTGGGGTTGATCCTCCTGCGGCAACCGATCGTCCATCTGTTTTTCGAGCATGGGTCCTTCACAGCGCAGGATACGGCTGAGACCGCGCTCGCGGTGCTCTGTTATTCCGTCGGTCTCTGGGCCTTCGGAGGCGTCCGTATCATTGTGTCGGCCTTCTATTCGTTGCAAGACACGCGCACGCCGGCCATCTCAGCGGCCATCGCTGTCGCGGCCAATCTCCTGTTCTCACTTCTACTCATGTCGTCGCTTGGTGCGGCTGGTCTGGCCTTGGCCACAGCTTTGGCGGCGATGGTGAATGGAGGGATCTTAGTCGCGGTGCTGCACCGCCGGTTAGGCGGCATCGAGTGGGGTTCGGTGGGACGATCGTCGCTCCGCGTGCTGGTCGCGTCCGTGCCGTTGGTTGTGATTTGCGGCTGGGTCGCGGCAGCTCAGTTATGGACGCATCCCGGTGATTGGCTTGAGAAGTCGATCATGCTGACGATGACAATTGGCTTGAGCGTAAGCGGCTATCTGGGCGTCCATGCCATGCTGCGTTCGGAAGAGCTTGTGTTCGTGTGGGGGATGGTAAAACGAAAACTCAGGCTAAAGGCTAAAGGCTATGAGAGCCATAAACGGCAAGACGAGCGAAGTTAGATCCAGCACATACAGTAATTCTCCCCCTCACCTCGTGCCTCGTGCCCCACGCCTGGCGTCTGTCGTTTTTGTGTTTCAGACGCCATGGGGTTGGATGGGAATTTCTGAAACGTCAAAAGGAATCGACGCAGTGGTGATGCCACAGGCGTCGCGCCAGGCCCTGTTGTCCGAGCTGCCAGCGGATTCTGTGGAGCTACTGGAGGGCCTGGCCTCTTCACGATTGCGAGAAGCCCGGGCGCAATTGATCGACTATCTCGACGGGGCCCGTCAATCTTTCGATCTACCGCTCGACCTCTCGGGAGGGACGAGCTTTCAGCAAAAGGTCTGGCGAACGCTGCTGAGTATCTCCTATGGCAGGCTGCGATCCTATCAATGGGTCGCTATGCGCGTGGGAGGCAACCACTATGCCCGTGCCGTCGGTAATGCCGTGGGGGCGAATCCGATGCCGATGGTGATTCCCTGCCATCGGATCGTAGCACATGATAGGTCGATCGGCGGATTTTCAGCAGGGTTGCCCTTGAAACGAAAACTGCTCACTCTAGAGGGCACGATCGCGCAGCTTCGGCCGGAACGATAACCTATGAAGGCTGTGATTCAGCGGGTGGCGTGGGCATCGGTTGAGGTTGACGGTCTGGTGGTGGGACGGATCAATGCCGGCCTGCTGGTCTTGCTGGGCGTCGCACAGGGGGATGAGGAGACGGATGGACGATACCTCGTCGAGAAGATTCGCACCCTCCGGATCTTTTCCGATGCACAGGGAAAGATGAATCGCTCGTTGACGGACATTGGTGGATCGGTCTTGCTGGTCTCCCAATTCACGCTCCTTGGCAGGACGACGAATGGCCGTCGTCCCAGCTTTGACGAAGCGGCTCCGCCTGACGAAGCAAAGCGTTTCTATGAGGCAGTGGCAGCCGAATTAACAGCGCAAGGGATTCCGGTGGAAACAGGCGTCTTTGCTGCGCATATGCAGGTCGAGTTGTTGAACGATGGACCGGTCACGTTTGTTCTGGATAGCCGGAACGCGAGCTAGCAGGCTGTTGAAAAAGACCGCCAACTTCGTTCCCTGCCCTCGCCCAAGCGCTTCGCGCAGGCAGGTCGCCTCGAACGCATCCTCAACGTAGCCAGGGGCTACGCCTCCGGTGCTTCCATCGGCTGCGGCCTTGCTGGACGGTCTTTTTGAGCAGCCTGCCGGTTCAGCTCATTCTGGTCCTGGTTCAAGTTTGTTGTGTGAAGACCGATAGAAGAACCATGGGCCGACATCGGCGCGTTTGAGAACATCTGCTATACTGAACTCACGAGTCTTCGGAATGTGTGAGAGGTGGATATGAGAACGCAAGTTCCGCCACGGCATCCGCTCCGGCAGTTCTTCGGCGCCCTGACCGAGAAGAGTTTCACGGAACATCTCGGGTGG
>JAUSMA010000030.1 GCA_030645475.1 Nitrospirota bacterium | reverse complement strand
GCGACAACCCACAGACTGCGGCGGCCGTGGCTGCGGAGGCCGGTGTGGACGACTTCCTGGCGCAGGCCACGCCGGAAGCCAAACTCAAGCTGATTCGCGAGATGCAGGCCGGCGGACGGCTCGTCGCGATGACGGGGGATGGCACGAACGATGCCCCGGCCCTCGCTCAGGCAGACGTCGCCGTGGCCATGAATACCGGCACGCAAGCCGCCAAGGAAGCCGGAAACCTCGTTGACCTGGATTCGAATCCGACCAAGCTCATCGAAATCGTGGAAATCGGCAAGCAGCTCTTGATGACCCGAGGGGCGTTGACCACGTTTAGCATCGCCAACGATGTCGCGAAATATTTCGCGATTATTCCCGCGGCCTTCGCCTCGACCTATCCCGCGCTCAGCGTGCTTAATATTATGGGTCTGGCTACGCCGGCTAGTGCCGTATTGTCGGCCGTGATATTTAATGCGCTGATTATCATCGTCCTCATTCCTCTCGCCCTCCGTGGTATCCGGTATCAACCGATCGGCGCCGCGTTGCTGCTTCGCCGACATCTCCTGGTCTACGGGTTAGGCGGGATCATTGTCCCCTTCGTGGGCATCAAGCTCATCGATATGTTGCTTATCGCTCTGCACTTAGTCTGAGGAGGTATCTATGCGGACCCAACTTCGCCCGGCTTTGCTCATTCTCATGGCCCTGACCCTCATCACCGGGTTCCTCTACCCGCTCGTGATCACGGGGGTCGCGCAGGTGCTGTTCCCGAGGCAGGCCAATGGCAGCCTGATCCTGATCGACGGCAAGCCGGTCGGGTCTTCGCTGATCGGCCAGCCATTCGACGCGCCGAAGTATTTTTGGGGTCGTCCTTCCGCCACGTCACCGTTCCCCTACAACGCAGCCGCCTCGTCCGGGTCCAATCTGGGCCCTACGAATGAGGCGCTGACTAAAGCCATGCAGGCTCGCATTGATGCGCTCAAGGCTGCCGACCCGGACAATCCTCTGCCTCTCCCGGTGGATTTGGTCACCGCTTCGGGGAGCGGTCTCGACCCGCATATCAGTCCCGCATCTGCGAGTTACCAGGTAGCCCGCGTAGCGCGCACGCGCGGGATGGAGCAAGCCGTGGTTCGCCAACTTGTCTCTCAGCATACGGAAGGACGTCAGTTGGGGATTCTCGGAGAACCCCGGGTGAATGTGCTGGTGCTGAATCTTGCACTGGATACTCACGTGAAATAGAACCACTCGTACGATCATTCCGGGAACCAACGACCAACTGTGCTTGGACTGTAGTACAACGGCAAGAGCTCTCGTTGACCGAGTTCGGCATCTCTTCTACACTAATCCGGACGTTCCGATCCGCACGAATTCCATGTCACCGCTCGTCTACATCTGATGGAAGACCGACGACCAGATCCAGATGCCTTGCTGAGGCGCGTGCAGGCTGAAGAGGCTGAGCAGGCGCGCGGCAAGCTCAAAGTATTCTTTGGTGCCACGGCCGGCGTCGGGAAAACCTACGCGATGCTCGGAGCAGCGCACGAGCAGCACAATGACGGCGTGGATGTCATCGTGGGATGGGTGGAAACGCATGGTCGCGCGGAAACGGAAGCCCTGCTGGAAGGGCTGACGATTCTGCCGGCCCGCGTGGTCGAGCATCGCGGAACGACCTTGCGGGAATTCGATCTTGACGCGGCGCTCGTCCGTCGTCCTCAGCTCATCCTCATGGACGAACTGGCCCACACCAATGCTCCTGGTTCTCGGCATCCAAAACGATGGCAGGACGTGAAGGAACTCTTGAAGGCGGGCATCAACGTCTATACGACCGTCAATGTGCAGCACCTGGAGTGCCTGAACGATGTGGTGGCTCAGATCACGGGAGTGCGGGTGAATGAAACGGTGCCGGACTCGGTGCTCGAACAGGCCGATGATGTCGAGCTGATCGATCTCCCTCCGGATGACCTGTTGCAACGTCTGAAAGACGGTAAGGTCTACATGCCGGAGCAGGCGCAACATGCGATCCAGAATTTCTTCCGCAAGGGGAATCTGATCGCGTTGCGCGAATTGGCTCTCCGGCGAACAGCCGAGCGGGTGGATCAGCAGATGGAGGTGTACCGCCGCGACCATGCGGTGGTCCGGACGTGGCCTGCCGCCGAAACGATCATGGTCTGTGTGAATATGAAGCCCCGGGGACCCCGTTTGGTGAGGGCTGCCAGAACCATGGCGACGGGTCTCCATGCAAAATGGATCGCCGTGTATGTGCAAACACCCAGGCATCTGCGCATGCCTCAAGGCGACCGCGACCGGGTGAATCAGACGCTGCGACTCGCAGAGCTGCTAGGTGCCGAGACGGCGGTGCTGAGCGGAGCTAATGTCACACAAGAACTGTTGTCCTATGCACGCACGAGGAACGTGGCGAAGATCATCGTGGGGAAGCCGGTCCGTGCCAGATGGAAGGAATGGGTGTTCGGTTCAGTCGTGGCTGAACTCGTGCAACAGAGCGGGGAGACGGACATTTATGTGATCACGGGCGAGGCCGGTGAAAGCCGCCCGCTGGCGACTCAGGCGGTGAAACGTCACAGCGAATGGTCATCTTACGGCATGGGGGTCGTGGGTGTGGGCTTGTCAACGGGCGTGGCGTGGCTCATGTTCCCATACTTCGGTCCTGCTAATCTCATCATGATGTATTTGCTGGGAGTTGTCCTTGTGGCCAGTCGGTATGGACGAGGGCCGTCCGTCTTCGCCTCCGTGCTGAGCGTGGCGGCGTTCGACTTTTTCTTCGTCCCTCCGTACTTATCGTTCGCTGTGTCGGACGTTCAATATCTCCTGACCTTTGCCGTCATGTTGGTCGTGGCGCTCACGATCAGCGGACTAGCCGTCCGTACCAAGCAGCAGGCTGAGCTGGCTCGTCATCAGGAACGGCGTACGGCGGTCCTCTACGCATTGAGCCGCGATCTCGCCACGCATCGGGGGACAGGCATGCTGGCCCAACTCGCGGCGAAGCATCTTCGAGACGTGTTTGACGGCCAGGTCGCGATTTTTCTGGCGGACGCCGACAAACGGGTGCAGCTGCAACGTGGGGAACAACTGCATTTTGAATTCGACCCCAAGGAGTCTGGCGTGGCCCAATGGGTGTTCGAGCACAATGAGCGGGCCGGACTCGGGACCGATACACTCCCGGGGGCCAGCGCTCTGTACATGCCCTTGGTCGGTTCGTCCGGATCGATCGGGGTTGTGGCGGTGCGGCCGACTGAATCCAGCCGACTCTCGGACCCCGATCAGCTGCTCTTGCTCGAATCGCTGGTCAACCAAGTGGCGTTGGCGATCGAACGTACGCGCCTATCCGAGGAAGCCCAGCAGGCTCATGTGCATGTGGAAACGGAGCGCATGCGGAACGCCATTCTCAGTTCGGTCTCCCACGACCTGCGGACTCCGCTGGCGACCATTACTGGGGCTGCCAGTAGCTTGCTGGACGAACAGGGGCACCTCGATCCTGCCGCTCGGCTCGAGCTTGCTCGATCCATTTATCGGGAGGCGGATCGCCTGGACCGCTTACTCAAGAACCTGCTCGATATGATGCGAATCGAGGCAGGGGCGGTTCAACTGAGCAAAGAGTGGCATCCTGTGGATGAGGTTGTGGGTGCGGCCCTGGCCAGACTGGAGGGACGGTTGCGCGATCATACCGTCAACACGGCGTTTCCTGCCGACCTGCCGCTGGTGCTTGTCGATGGCGTGCTCCTGGAACAGATGGTGATCAATCTTGTGGAGAACGCCGTGAAGTATGCGCCCCAGGGAAGCGCGATCGATCTGTCCGCCTCGGCGAGCGATCATGAAGTGGTCGTTGAAGTTGCAGATCGAGGCCCGGGGATCCCGGTCGGCGAGGAGGCCCGCATCTTCGAGAAATTCTATCGTGCCAAGCCTGCACGAGAAGGCGGCGTCGGTCTTGGACTGACTATTTGCCGTGGGATCATCGAAGCGCACGGCGGGCACATCTGGGCTGAGAACCGGCGCGGAGGAGGAGCGGTGTTCCGCTTTGCGATTCCGCTGTTGGAACGTCAGCCGTCTGTCGAATCAGAACAAGCCGAAGCGAAGCCGGCCTAATCGATTTCGAAAAAGCGTTGCGGTCAGGAGGCCGACACCGGTATGTCAGGACAGGAAGTCACAGTGCTCCTCATCGAAGATGAACCGGAGATTCGCCGGTTCCTGCGGACAACGCTGCCCGCACACGGTTTTCGACTCTACGAGGCCGCGACGGGAAAGGATGGTCTGACGGAGGCCCAAGCGAGGAATCCCGATCTTATCCTGCTGGACCTCGGTCTGCCGGATCTTGAGGGAAGTGAGGTCATTCGCCAAATACGGGAGTGGACGGCCACCCCGATCATCGTGCTATCCGCTCGTGATCAGGAACAGGTCAAAGTGGCGGCACTCGACCTCGGTGCTGACGACTATGTGACGAAGCC